>JAAFHK010000068.1 GCA_013297565.1 Cytophagales bacterium | reverse complement strand
CAGAAGAAGTATTGAAACTTGACCAAAAAGTAAATATCGTAGTGCTTGATTTTGACGAAGCCAAAAAACGTATCTCTTTGGGTATGAAGCAGTTAATAGCTCACCCTTGGGATAGCTTGCCTGCTGATATTCAGGTGGGTACGCGCGTAAAAGGCAAAATCGTCAATGTAGCTGATTACGGTGCTTTCTTGGAAGTGATGCCTGGGGTAGAAGGTTTGATCCACGTTTCGGAAATGTCATGGTCGCAACACATTCGTAACCCACAGGATTTTGTGAAAATTGGTGATGAAGTGGAAGCGGTTGTTTTGACCCTTGACCGTGACGAACGCAAAATGTCATTGGGTATCAAACAACTTACCGAAGACCCTTGGACAAAACCAGATTTGCAAGCCAAATATTCGATAGGCGCTCGCCATACGGGTATTGTTCGTAATATGACCAACTTTGGTCTGTTCCTCGAACTTGAAGAAGGAATCGATGGTTTGGTTCACGTATCTGATCTTTCCTGGACTAAAAAAGTAAAACAAGTATTGGAACTCGATATAGACCAACGCCGTTTGGCTTTGAGTCACAAACACTTAGAAGAAAATCCTTGGGATACTTTCGAAACCATTTTCCAAGTAGGTTCCGTTCACCGTTCGACTGTAGTGGCTAAAAACGAAAAAGGGGCAAACCTTGAGTTGCCTTACGGTTTGGAAGGTTTTGCCACAACCAAACATTTGGCAAAAGAGGACGGAAGCAAAGCAGAAATTGGCGAAAGCCTCGATTTCAAAGTCTTGGAATTTTCGAAAGAAGACAAACGTATTATTCTTTCGCATACCAATACGTTCAAAACCGTAGTAGAAGACAAAAAACCGTCTAAAAAGAAAGACGGAGAAGCTGAAGGCGAAGCTACTGCCGAAGAAGTAGAAGCTACGACCGAAAGCAAAGAGTAAAATAAATTTCATAAAAGGCTGTGAGTAAAATCACAGCCTTTTTCTTCAAAAAATAATCCCCATGAGCAATACGAACATTCCCTACAAAACCAAAAAAACGCTTGCCGAAACGCTACTCTATAGATATGTAGTGATTGTGAGAGATGAAGAAAATTTTGCGGCAAAAATGACCTTTTCTATTAATTATGCCCGCTTGATATTGGCGGCTTTTGTGGTTTTTACTACTATTTTTAGCACAGGTTGGTTTTTTGCCAAAGTTGTTTTTGCGACAAAAGATGAAAAAAGCGAAAAAGAATATGTATTGCAACTCATGGACGAAGTACAAAAATTACAGGGCGAGGTTGAACAAAGGGATAAATTTTTGGCAAGTTTTCAGAAAAGTTTGGCGGGTGAAAAGCACCCAGAAGATGATAAATTACATACCGATTCGAGCAGTTCGAGCAAGTTACAACCCAATAACGAATTTTTGGGGAAACTTTCGCCCATCGAATCCGAATTTCGCCAAAAATTCGAAAATGGGGGTGATGATATTCCCTTAGACGAAAATCCTGAAATACAAGCCATGATTTTCAAAAAACCTATTAAAGGTGTAATTTCAAAAGGTTTTGATCCAAAAAATAATAAGCACTACGGTTTAGATGTGGTTTCGAAAAAAGACGAACCCATTTTGGCAATCGCAGACGGAACCGTGATTTTTAGCGGTTGGACAAAAGAAGCGGGCTATGTCATTGGCTTACAACACCTTAATAGATTAGTTTCTTTTTACAAACACAATTCGGTTCTGAAAAAAGAAATGGGCGAACAGGTAAAATCAGGTGAGATCATCGCCATCGTGGGAAATTCGGGCGAATATACGGACGGCTTGCACCTACACCTTGAAATTTGGCACAATGGAAATCCTATTGACCCCAAGCAACTGATTGATTTTTAGGTTTCTAAAATCCTATCGACAATCGTGTGTAAAACTTGGCTATCGATCTCATGCTTTCCCTCGAAAATTGTTAAATTGGTTGATAAACCCAATTCTTTCAATTTTTCGATCTGTAAATTAACACTCATTTCATTATAAAACTCATCGGCTTTACCAATAACCAATTCCACACGAGTATCGGGTTTTGAAAAATCTAATTCCGTTTTTTGGATTTCACTTGGAAAGCCGCCCGCCCAAAGAATCAGACTATCGAAGGCAATTTTGTGCTGAATTGCCCAACGGCTTACAGTAGCTACTCCCTGCGAAAAACCTAATAAATGTAATTTAACTTTCTGAAAATCAATATTTTGTGTTTCTGTTTCGAAAACTTTTTTCAAATAAATTTGCTGGTTTTCGATGTCAATCAATCGATCCTCTTTCGTAAGCCATGAAGCCCCCACCTTGTCGTAGGGTTGAATATAAAATTTGTGATTTCCTTGCGGCGCAATGACAAAGTGATCAGAGGGTAGAAAATCAAATTTTCGCAAGAAATACTGTGCAAGCTGTCCATAGCCATGAAAAACTACCCAAACGTGGGCTGTTTCTGCTTGGGCTTCGCCTTGCACAAAATACGGAAACTGGGCAGAAACTTGAACAAATTTTTGCATAAGATGAGTTTTTAGTTTTCGTTATAGAACAAAAAAGAGAAACTAATTTGCATTGGTTTCTCTTTTTTCTTTAAGCTACTTCCTTGACAGCCATTACCTGTCTGCCTTTGTAGTGTCCGCAACTGTCGCATACGTGGTGATATTTCACCGCACTGTGGCAGTTTGGGCATTCCATGATTGCCGCAGGAAGGCATACGTCATGCGTACGGCGTTTGTCGCGGCGTGTTTTCGATATTTTTCGCTTGGGATGTGCCATTTTTTATAAAAAAGAAAATAGAGATGAAACGTTATGAAAAAATAAAAATCTATTAATTATCTGAAATTTTGAGGTTTTTGAGGAGTTGCCAGCGTGGATCAATTTCTTCCTCACTTTTCTTTACCTCATTGCCGCTTTGAAAAATAATTTCGTCTTCGGCATCTTCGTTTTCGAGTTCTGCCTTATATCTTGGGTGCAATTTTCGCATGGGAACTTCAATGGCTACCAATTCGTACAATAATTGGCTCAAATCTAAAGTTTCCGAATCCGCAGCAATCACGATAAGTTCTTCGGACAGTTCCTCATATTTTTCGCCATATTGGAAAAAAATACGCTGTTCGATCTGCAAAGCATAATCAAAAGTATCCAGACTTCGGTCGCAAACCAATTCGATATTGCCTGAAATTTTGAATAGAGTTTCAAGCATATTTTCCTGTTTGTCGATACTTACTTCGGCTTTGCACAGCCCTGTATTGAACATTTTTTGTTCGAAATGGGCAAAGAAGGCTTGGTCGAGATCGAAAACAAAATCGTGCAGTTTATTTTTTAAACCCACCAAATTGATCTGATATTTTTGCAAGTCTTTAGCCATTTTCTTCTTCGGTTTTAAAAATAGTTTGCAAAGGTAGTGCTTTTTCCCAAAAACGCAAAATTTACAAGGCTTTTTGTTTGAAAAATATTCTTAAAGCATTTTTTTTACTTTTTCAGATTGTATTTTTGGGTTAGGGTAAAAAAACACCTCTTTCAAAAGTTGGGAACTTTGTAAAAGAGGTGAATAAAGGGAAATTCTTATTTTTAATTTTGTTTTTGCAATTCTTCAGCCCAATTAAACCGATCTGAAGGCGAAAATGCCCAAGGTGCGGCGTTATTTTCGATATTGGCAAACATCGAGTTCCATTGGGCAGGTGTTCCCGATTCGTCCATCGCAATGTGGTTTCGGATTTGGACAATGATATTCAAAGGATCGATATTGATAGGGCAGACTTCGGCACAGGCGTTACAGGTTGTACAAGCCAAAATTTCTTCTTTTGTAATGTAATCACCGTAAAGGGATTTTCCGTCATCATACTCTTTGCCATAGGTATTAATCATTTCGCCCATTTCCTCTAAGCGATCCCGCGTGTCCATCATGACTTTGCGAGGAGAAAGTTTTTTGCCTGTCTGGTTGGCAGGGCAGACCGAAGTACAACGCCCACATTCGGTACAACTGTAGGCATCGAGGAGGTTTTTCCAAGTCAAATCTTTTACGTCTTTTGCCCCAAATTGCTCAATACCAAAGTCTTTTGCTTCCGATTCTTGCATCAAGCCCATTGCCAATTTGACCTCTTGTGTAACCACTTCCATGTTCGCAAATTTGCCTTTTGCTTGCAAATTCGAATAAAAAACGGTCGGAAAAGCCAAAGCAATGTGCAAATGTTTCGAGAAAGTTACATAGACCGCAAAACCCAAAATCCCAACAATATGCACCCACCAAGCTATTCTTTCTATAAAAAACACCGTCCCTGTTTCCATTTGGCTAAAAAGCGGTACAAAAAGCCCACTGACCAAAAACCGCCCAACCGCAGGATAATGTTCATCTCCGCGCATTTGCAAAACCGAATCAGTAGCGTTCATGGTGTAGAGACAAGTCATCAAAACGATTTCCGTAATCAAAATCACATTGGCATCGGTTCGAGGAAATTCGGTCATTTCGGCAGACCAAAAACGCTTGATTTTGAACAAGTTGCGGCGTAAAAGGAAAACCGCACAGGCAAAAACGACAGAAAGAGCAAGCAGTTCGAAAAAGGAAATTAACCAAAAATACAAACCGCCCAAAAAGGGTGCAAACAAACGGTGCGTACCCAAAAGTCCGTCCAAAACGATTTCCAACATCTCGACATTGATGAGCAAAAAACCGCCATACACCGCCAAGTGTAAAAGCCCAACTACGGGGCGATCAAACATCTTTTTTTGCCCAAAAGCAATCAATAAAACCATTTTCCAACGTTCTGAAGACCGATCCGAACGGTTAAAAGATTTGCCCAAAAGGATATTTTTGCGGATTTGGGATACCCGCAAAACAACGACAAAAATGGTAATTGCCAGAATGACAAAAAACATCAACTGCTGAACTATAGGTAGAAAATATTGCATATAATTAAGAATTTTTGGTGTAAACTTAGTAGGAGGATTGAGTCAAGCAATATACTACATTTGCCAAACAATCCAAATAATCGTTCTTATTTTATTTGTGTTCATTTTCAAAATTTTAGTTAATATTGCTTCCAAAATTGGCAAAAAACGCTAACCATGAAACACACACGAACCGCTTTTATTTTTATTTTTTTAGCCTTTTCGCAAACGCTATTTGGGCAAACGGTTGCCGATTTGTACCGCCAAAATCAAGAATTGGCAAAAAAATATTTGATAAAAAATGTAGATTTGAACCATTTTTTTGGCGTAGATGCGGCAGGAATCGCCACTTACGCTTCGGAAAGTTCGAAAAAAGCAAACCGCCCCGAATGTCGAATTTATTGGGACGAATTGGAAGATTTTAAGAAATTGATCCTCACTATGGAGAGAAAGGAATTGCTAAAAACCTATTTGAATAAAAAAGATCAACGATTTGACGGGGAGGAAAAACAAAAAATACGCAAACTCTGGGTTCGAAAAGCAAGCAATTTGGGAACGCCGCAACAACCGCTTCTGGGCAAGCGGATTGCCCTCGACCCAGGTCATGTGGCAGGCGATATGGACGTGGCAAAAATAGAGGGAAGATTTATCGAAATGGCGATTGATAGCCAAAAAGTAAGTTTTTGCGAAGGGGATTTGGCACTCTCGACAGCCAAATTGATCAAAGAACGTTTGGAAAAATACGGAGCAAATGTGTTGATTTCGCGCCCAAATCCGAACGCAGGAGCAGATGGCAGACTTTTAAAAACGTGGATCAAAGAGGATTTGCCCACAATTTTACAAGATGAGGTTCGAAACAAAAAAATCACTTATGCCGAACGCAAAAAACTCCTTAATTTTCCTGCTAAAGCCCATAATTTGTATTTTGTGGATAAAGATTTGGAAAAAAGAGCCGAAAAAATCAACGAATTTCAACCTGATCTGACCTTAGTATTGCATTTTAATGCTGATGCCCTCAAAAAAGACTCGGATTGGAACAAAGCTACAAAAGAAAATTACAACATGGTTTTTGTGGCGGGAGCTTTTCTGAAGCACGAACTTGATGAACCTTCGGAAAGGTTTGATTTTTTGCGGTTGATGCTCTTGGAAAATTTGGAAAAATCAATCCGCCTTTCACAAATGGTCATTACCGAACTCACCAATGAGTTACAAGTGCCTGTAGTGCCTCGAAACAATGAAATTCCCTACCTTAGTAATTCGAGCATTTACGTCAGCGAAGGCGTGTATGCCCGAAATTTGGGTTTGTGTCGGCTGATCAATAGCCCGCTTTGCTACGGTGAAACCCTGTACCAAGACAATGCTAAAGAGGCTTTACTTCTGAACCAAAACGACTCCAAAAATGGAAAACCTGCTCCTCGAATAGTCCAAATTGCTGATGCCTATTCACAAGCAGTTTTGCAGTATTTTGAAAATGGAAAGTGAGAAATAAAGTAGTAATTCGAATCTGGGGTACGAAAATAGCGAAAATAGGCTGTTTGTAACGCCGTAGGCGTGAAATATTGGACTATATTTCACGCCTACGGCGTTCTTAAGGTGGAGATTTGCATTTTTCTACCAAGATTTTGCACCTACGGTGCTATTTTTTTTCGTAATTTATTGAAAATCAATATTTTACTTATTTCTCTTGCTGTTTTGAACCTCTGACTCGAATTAGTAAAAAAAACTACAAAGCCCGAATCATTTCTCTGAAAAGCGTTGCCAAATGGGGTTCTGCTTTTTCGGCGGCGGCGATCACTTCGGCAAGGGTTACAGGTTTGAGGTTGTTTGGATCGCACAAATCCGTAACTACCGAGGCGGCAAAAACAGGTACGCCCATGTGCCTACAGGCTATCACTTCAGGAATGGTCGACATTCCCACCACGTCTGCCCCGATCATGCGCAACATTCTGTATTCGGCGCGGGTTTCGAGATTGGGTCCCGTTACGCCCACATACACGCCTTCGTGCGTTTTGATGTTGTTTTCTTTAGCTACTTTTCTTGCCAAAGCCAATAAATTTCGGTCGTAAGGCTCACTCATATCGGGGAATCGTGTGCCTAATTCTTCTATATTTGCCCCAATCAAAGGATTGGATTTCATCATATCGATGTGGTCTTCGATGAGCATCAAATCACTCATTTGGAAAGCAGGATTCAAGCCGCCTGTTGCATTGGAAAGAAAAATTTGCTTCACTCCCAAAAGTTTCATCACTCGCAAAGGAAAAACAACTTCTTCCATCGTAAAACCCTCATAGAAATGCACCCGCCCACTCATGACGATCACGCGCTTGCCTGCCAATTTGCCCAGAAGTAATTTTCCTAAATGGGTTTCGACCGTAGAAGTCGGAAAATAAGGGATTTCATCATAGTCCAACACGGCTTCGATGTCTATTTCGTCCGCCAATTTACCCAAACCTGTTCCCAAGACGATCCCAATTTCGGGTTTTGGATTATAATAAGATTGAATGTAAATACTTGCTTTTTGCAGTTGTTCGAACATAAAATGGATATTTGTTATGGTATAGATTTTTGCAATTTGCGTTCCAAATACATAAAAATAGGAAAATGACTGCTATAACCGCCTGTAAATTTGCCTTCAGTAAAACTTGCCCAAGCCTTGCCTTTTTCTTTAGGAGGTTTCTGGCGTTGTAGCCACCTTGGGGCATAAATCCCCGCTGATTCGGGTTTCCAAACCAAACCGACTGTATCTGTTACCAAACTTTCAGAAAACCACATTTGATCAGCCATGTGCCAAACATTTTTATAAGAAAAAGTCCCTTGTCCTATTTCCGCCAAATTACTGAAGGGATTATATATTTTTTTCTCCGCAAAATTAATTCGTGGCGTAATGCCTACAGTTTCCGCCAAAAGCGAATCCTGAAAAACAGGCGGAAAACTACCCATGATGATCATTTTCGTTTTAGGATTTTGGCGCAACAGTTCCCTGTGAATCACCTTGATTTGCTTGGCGTAGGTTTGGGTGCAGTTTGTGGTTAATTGCGTATTTTTTGCAAAAAAAGGCACTTGCAAAAGCAAAATACTCATTTCTTCTTCATAAAGTTTGCCTGTAAGTAGCACAAGCGGACGGAGTTTGAGGCTGGTACTATCGGGGATTTGCACCTCAAAATTTTTGATCAAAACGGGAGTAAAAAAAAGAGGTTTGTAGAGCAAAGCCAAATCCAAACCGCTTGGATCGGACATATCACTATGGATAATCTGGTAAGCCTGATCAGCCAAAAGTGGGTGTTTTATTAATTCTTCCAATATTTTTGCATTTTCGACTTCTGCCAAACCAATTAATTCTGCTCCGTCAAGGTCGCCAATCGAATCCAAAACTTCGGCAAGGTGATTGATCTTTTCGCTATACCGTTTTTCATTCCATTTTTTATCTCCGTTTGGCGTAAAATCGTCATCGTCTGTGCTTGGATTGTTATGAATATCATACAGATTTTCGAGATGGTAAAAAGCCACCGTAGCCGCAATTTCGGTGCTATCGGGCGTAATTTGCCTTGGGAGTTTTACAGCCGTATTTTCGATAGTTTCGGAGTTTTGACAAGCAAAAAACAAGATGCCCAAGCCGATCAAAAAGCCACATTTGGCAATCCAATTCATGATTTTTTCAGGTGATTGATATTTCGGATATAGACGCACACGCCTGTAACCGCTTTAGTATTTTCGTCAAAAATAGGGTAAAAACTGTAATCAAACCAATTTTCTTGGTCTTGGACTTGAAAAATCTGCTCTCTGCCTCTTAGCGAAATATCGAACCATGCTTTCCATTTTTGCCATTCGATCATGTCCCAAATGCTGTTCATAGGAGTTCCCAAACGCAAATTTGCCTTTCGGGTGGCACAAAAATCCACAAAAGCCTGATTTGCTACCAAAAGTCCGTAATCCTGATCTACCGAAAATATCTGCTCTTTGGCATTATCCAAAACGGCGGCAATGCGGGATTCTTTGGCAAGCGCTCTTTCTTTCGAACGGTGTGCGTCTTCTTGGGTACTTACCAAAATTTCCATGTTTTGTTTCATTTCTTCTTCTTGAGCGCGCATTTGTTCTAAATACAAATTGGATTCGTCCAAAAGTGCCTGCACTTTTTGATCGTTTTTAATGTCGTACAAGGTAGCGGCAATAATTTCAGTCAGAATCTCTATAAATTCGAGTTGGTAAGGAGCAAATTCTCCAAAAGTCGCAATTTCGATCACACCAAACGTTTTCGTGCTGTGTTTCAAGGGAATAATCAACAGCGCATTGGGCGTGGCTTCGCCGAGTCCCGAAGTAATATGTACATAATCCTGCGGAATTTCGGTAATATGCAGCGTATTTCCTTCCAAAAAAGCCTGCCCCAAAAGCCCGCTTTCACGAATTTTATACTCTTTTTGGTCGTATTTGCGATGATCGTAGGCGTAGGTTGCTGTAAGCGTGAGGACTTGGCTGGAGTGTTCGGGCAACATAAAAAAACTGCCCTGATTCGCCTCCAAAACTTTCACCAAATTGGCAAGCACTTGGTAAGCAAATTCTTGTAAATCGTCATTATTTTGGCGCAAAACATTGGAAAAATGAGCCAAATTGGTGTTTGCCCAATTTCGTTGCCGGTCGTTTTCAGCCACTTTTTTCAAATTTTCACGCATACTCATCAAAGCCGTTCCCAATAAATCACGATCACTGCGCGGACGAAAAGGCGAGTCCAAGTTTCCTTTCCCAATTTCGGTCGCAAAGGTCGAAACCTGATCGATACTCTCGGACAACACATTGATATTTTGGATCAAACTGCCTATTTCATCATGCGATTTGTGTTTCATTAAGCGGATCGTTTCGCCTTGCGACAAATCTCCAACCCGCATGACAATTTTTTGGATCGGTTTAATAATTCGCTTCACAACCAGAAAATACGCTACGAAAGCCACCCCAATAATTACCAAAATTTGGATTGTAATAAAATATTGGATTTGTTCGCGCTGTTGTTTGAAACTGAAATAATAAGACTCGGTCAAGAGTTCATTGAACCCTACCAATTTTACCTCTTGTTTCAAAATTGCCTTATATTTGCCTTGAATATGCCTTTGGCGTTCTTCTTGAAGGCGGCTCGATCTGTTTTTTTTCTCCCCATTTTTCCCCAAATCCATCATAATGAGGTCAATATCGCTTTTGATATTGTGCCAAATCGTGCTTACATCTGCCAAAATAGACGAAAATTCCTGTTCTGCGCTTACTTTGATTTTACTTTTGCCATCTTGGTATGTTCCGCCTTCTTTCAAAATTTTCAGGTTCGTTTCGATCTGCTCAATTCGCCGCAAAAGCATTTCGTAACTTTCATCATTGCCTTCGATCATATTTTGCAAATAAAAAACCGATTGCTGAAAATAAAGCGTATTTTGTTTGCTTATTTGGTGATAAACCGCATTATCTTCGTAGGAAAGGTTATAAAAAGTAATGGTCGAATAGGTTTCGAGGAGCGCCAAAATGATAAGAATAAATAGCACAGCAATTTTTTGCTGAAGTTTAAATTCACGCTTAATAATCGTATTGAGTTTCTGCCACATATTCGATGAGTATTAAATTTATTCGCCTCTCCGTAATTTCAAAATTAGGTCTGTTTTTACTTGGTGCAAATTTTTCTCCAAACCCACAGGATATTCGTGCGGATTGGCAAAACGGGTAATACTTGGGTGCAAAGAAGCCACTTCAGCCTTACAAAAATCACGAATTTGTCCAATCGTGGGACTTTGATAAACTAATCGCCCTTTGCGGAAAATAGGCACTAACAAATCACGGTAAGGCGTTTGCAAAGCCACATTTTTCTGCCGAGTCGGGTCAAAAGGATCGACAATGGTATTTTCCGCAGGTTGATTTTCCTCATCAAAAATCATATCCGCCGTACTCAAATTTTGCTCATAAAACCGCCTTACTTGCAAAATACCAGGATTCGAAATCTTGATCGCCTGTTCCGAGAGTTTCATGCGATAGCTCCATTGTTCGTTTCCTTTGTTTTTAATTGCCGTAATTTTATACACCCCACCAAGCGCGGGTTGGTCGTAAGCTGTAACCATTTTCGTCCCAATTCCCCAGACATCAATATTCGATTCTTGCTGTTTCAAACTATTGATAATATCTTCGTCGAGGTCGTTACTTACCACAATTTGCGTATCCTTAAATCCCGCTTCGTCCAGCATGGCTCTTGCTTTATTACTAAAATATGCCAAATCACCCGAATCTAAGCGAATCCCCAACATTTTATGCCCTTTTTCTCTCAAAACTTTCCCCGCTTCTATAGCCTTTTCAACCCCCTTTAACGTATCGTATGTATCAACCAAAAAAACACAATTATTGGGCATGGCATTGGCGTACGCCAAAAATGCCTCTAATTCGTCCTCAAAAGACATAATCCAACTATGGGCGTGCGTACCTTTGACAGGAATACCAAAAATTTTGCCTGCCAACACATTAGAAGTAGCCTCAACGCCGCCAATATACGCCGCCCGACTCGCCGCCAAACCTCCGTCAATGCCTTGCGCCCGCCTTAAACCAAATTCCAAAACCGACTGTCCGCCTGCCGCTTTGCACATTCTTGCTGATTTGGTGGCAATCAAACTCTGAAAATTAACAATATTCAAAAGTGCCGTTTCGATCAACTGTGCCTCAAAAAGTTTGCCTCGAACCCTGATCAGTGGTTCGTGAGGAAAAACAACCGTTCCTTCGGGAATCGCATCAATATCACAACTGAACTCCATGCGTTCCAAATATTCCAAAAAAGCCCCTTCGAAAAGCGGTTTTCCATCGTTTCCTTTCAAAGTCGCCAAATATTCGAGATCGCTTCGGTCGAATTTCAAGTTTTTCAAATAATCAATCACATATTCCAAACCGCAGGCAACCGTAAAACCACCTTTAAAGGGATTCTTGCGAAAAAAGAGATTAAAAACGGCTTCTTGTTCCATTTTTTTGGATTTCCAATAGCCATATGCCATGGTGAGTTGGTACAAATCGGTCAGGAGGGTAAGCGAAGTACCGTAAATATCGCGTGTGATTTGCATAATTTTTAGGCTGTTTTTTTAGGCAATGTAAGAATTATTTTCGATTTCCTAATACAGAGTTTCTAAAAAGTTGGCTCATCATGATCTCTTGTATCCAAACCACACAAAAAAAGCCTGATAAGTGCGAACTTATTAGGCTTTTCTATCACTAATGACTTGATTCTTTTCATGCGGGCAATTTTCCTTTGAGTTTTTCGAGGCGGTTTTCTATTTCCGAAAGTTTTTGGAAAACTACTTCTTCTTCATAATCCAACCTTTGCGACATTTTCCACATCACTTGCCAAATATTAACCAATTCTTCTTGGCGGAGATCAAAAGGTCGGTGCATTTTATTGTCCGAGATACAAGTCAAATAACCGCTTTTGAGGCGATTTTCGAGGCGTTTTACTTGCAAACCTTCATTTGCTGAAGCCACCACACACACTTCGCCATCGGCAATATCTACCCATTCTGCCCTGTCCAAAAACCGACAAATGACATAATCGCCGTTGTGCAAAGTAGGTTGCATACTGTCCCCGCTTACTTGGATTGCGGCGTGCGGTGTGCCACGTTTTAGCAAATTGGAGGGCATGAGGATCGAGTCCGAACTTTCGACAACTTCTTGCGAATTATAACCTGAAAGGTAGTTGGCGGCGGCTTTGTAATTCATCACAGGAACAGTCATATTTCCACGAATATCGTGCGTAATGACCATAATTTTTTCTTGGCTGGCTTGAGGTGCGTTCAGAAAATTACCACGTCCTGTATAAAGCCAATTTACATTCACATCAGGATATTGATCAATAATTTTCAGTACCACATCAAAGCTGGGTTTGCTTTGTTGCTTTCCATTTGTATAATTATTGATAACGGCTGGCTTTACGCCCAAAGACTCGGCAAACTTCTTTTCGTTTCCGCTTGTGAAATGATTAACCAAATGCGTAATACGCTGACTTACAGGATTTTCCATAATTATTTATTTTTATATGTTTTTTTAACAAAATTTATTTCAATAATATATTGCATATCAATAATTATTGAATTACCTTTGTAAGAACAATACAAAATTATTGAATATATTTTTAAAAATCAATACAAACGTAAAAAAAAAACCGTTTTTAATGATTTTTTTTCAAATATTTAATAAAAAGACATTTATTTTCACTTTTTTCAAAAAAAATAACACAATCATGAGAGGTTTGTATGGAAAACTAAAAAAAGATTTGGGGCTAACGCTGATTTTAGCCATCGGTCTAAGCGTGGAGTTTAGCAACTTCCAAAGTATGTTCTATAGGTTTATGCTTCAGTACCGCCAAGATTGGGGCGGGGTAAATCATATTCCTGCTATTTTTTTGAGTGCCTTTTTGCTTTTGTGTATCGTCATTTTTGGGATTCGGAAGCAGACAGCCCTTTCTTGGTTTTTGGCAATGCTCACCTGTGTTATTTCTTTTGCGGTCTATAGCCGCATGGGTTTGCGCTGGAACTGGGCGAGTTTGTCCGAGGTGCATTTCGTAGTCGTTATTTTGAGTGGAA
>JAAFHK010000069.1 GCA_013297565.1 Cytophagales bacterium | reverse complement strand
ACGGCAGGACAGTCAAAGGAATTAATTTTGAAAACCTGCGCGAAGCAGGCGATCCTGTCGAATTGGGTGAGTTTTATGCTCGTGAAGGGGCAGACGAATTGGTTTTTTTGGATATTACGGCTACGGTCGAAGGGCGGCGCACCTTTGCGGATTTGGTTCGGCAGATTGCGGCACACCTCAATATTCCTTTTACGGTAGGGGGCGGAATCAGCACTGTAGCCGATGTTTCGAGGCTTTTGGAAGCAGGGGCAGACAAGGTTTCGATCAATTCTTCGGCACTTCGAAACCCCGATTTGATAAATGAATTGGCAACCGAATTTGGTAGTCAATGTATTGTTGTGGCTATTGATTCGAAAAGCATAAACGGTACGGACGTGGTGCATAGTCATGGGGGTCGAACGCCTACGGAACGGATCACGCAAACTTGGGCGAGAGAAGCACAGGAACGGGGAGCAGGTGAAGTTTTACTAACTTCTATGGATCATGATGGCACAAAAAATGGTTTTGCGATCAATCTTACGAAAGGTTTGACCTCGACTTTGTCGATTCCAGTGATTGCTTCGGGAGGAGCAGGACGTATCGAGCATTTTTCGGAACTTTTCGAGGCACAAGCTGCCGACGCCGCCCTTGCCGCAAGTATTTTTCATTTTAAAGAAGTTGAAATTAGAGATTTAAAGCAGTTTTTGAAAGAAAAAAGAGTGGTAGTAAGAGTTTGAAACAGCGAGGAATTAGTCTACCAGTACAAAGCCAATTTGGGAAGAAAATAAGGCAAATAAAAAAAATTAGCAGGTTTGTAGAAAATTAAATTAACGAAAAACGGCAAAATTTTAAAAATTTTGCCGTTTTTTACTTTGACCTTAGGCAATCGTAATCGTTTTGGCTTCGGCATTTACCTCCGTTTTTTTCGGAATCGTAATCTGCAAAATTCCGTTTTCATATTTGGCGTTAATTGCCTCTTTATCAACGTTTTGTGCCAAACGAAAAGCACGTTTGAAATTCGTATAAGCAAACTCACGTCTTACAAAACGCTGACCTTCGGGGAGTTTTTCAGATTCTTTCTCTACTGATACGATTAGTTGGTTTTTGTCAAGTTCGATTTTGAAATCGCTTTTTTGCAAACCTGCCGCCGCTACCTCGATGAGATAATTTTCAGGCTTTTCAGTAATATTGACCAAAGGCGTTTGATTGATAAAATCCGCACCAATCAAATGGTGAAAATCACGTCCCAAAAATTGATCTACGGCATCGAAAACCAAAGGAACGAAACTGTTTTTTACAGGATACAAATTTTTGTAATACATGGTTATTCTTAATTTTAAGGGTTTTAAAAACATTTGATAGGTCTTTTTCAAGTTTTATACCAAGCCCAAAATATCTGTTTTTTGAACGTAAATCCAGTCAAAATGTCATTTTTCATGATTTTTTTGTTCAAAAATTTAATTTTTAGATGACAAAATGACATTTTTTTATAATTTTTTGTAAAATAATTTTCAAAAAAAGGTTATTTCTCTTTTTGAAATCTTTTAGCTGTTTTCCTAAAAATAAATTTTTGGTAAAAGAATTGCTTTTTTATCTTTGCATAGGCAAAGATTTATTAAACTTTGGAAAATAACACCCTCATGAACCGAAAAACATCATATAAGGCATATATCGCCATTTTATTGGGTTTAGGCACTTTTTGGGCTTGCCAAAAAGAGGAAACTGCCAAACCTGCTCCTTTGGCAAATTTTACGTTTAGCCGTGCCGATAGCACCACCTTGCAGATCAGTTTTAAAAATACCTCTCAAAATTCGAATCTGTATCTTTGGGATTTTGGGGACGGTGCGGCGGCTTCTATCGAAAACCCCCAGCACACCTACCTTGAAGGTGGTATTTATACGGTTCGCTTGACGGCTACAGGCGAAGGCGGGCGTTCCAATACTGCCAAAACTGTCGAAATTCCATTTTTACCAAAAGCCGATTTTGTTTTCGAAGGTGGAAACTGTTTTGTTCCCTGTGAAGTGAAATTCCAAAATCGTTCGAAAAATACCAAAACGTATGATTGGGATTTTGGAGATGGTGGCAAATCACAAATCAAAGAACCCAAGTACATTTATAAAAAAGGCGGAACTTATACCGTTCGCCTTTCTGCTACTGGCAATGGTGGCATAGATCGGATTACCAAAACGATCACCGTACAAGACTCGCTTCGCCTACCTGTAGCCGTTTTTGAATTACAAGGAAGCCCTTGCAAAGCCCCATGTGGGATTAAATTTCGCAATCTTTCGCGTAATGGAGAACGATATCGCTGGGAATTTGGTGATGGAAACAGTTCAAGCGTCTATGATCCCGAATATCTGTACCAAAGAGCAGGACTTTATACCGTTCGCCTTAGCGTAACGAATGCTGAAGGCTACGTGGATACCGCCGAAAAAACCGTAAGAGTTGAATAAAAAACAAAAAAATACTATTTTTAATAAAAAAAATTACTTTTTGTTAAAAATAGTATTTAAAATTTGTTAAATTTTTTTTGAGTGATCTTTTTTTTGACTTAATTGCGACTGTTCTTGAGCAAAGATAACATTTTTTATGGCAAAAATTAAATATTACTACGACACCGAAACCTGCCAATACCAAGAGGTGAAAACCTCACTTGCGGATACTGTTTCTTTAGTATTGGTTTTTTTGGTAGTTTCGTTCGTAATGGCACTTGGTCTGGCAGTTGGTTACAACGCCCTTTTTCCATCTGACGAATACGTTGAGTTGGCAAAAGAAAAGCAACTTTTAGAGAAAAATTATACTAAGTTCGATGGCGAACTTAGCTATTTGAATAAAGTTTTAGCCGCTATCCAAGAACGAGATGATTATCTCTATCGAGGTTATTTTGATAGCGAACCCTTACCCAAAACCATTCGTGAAGGCGGTACAGGCGGTACGGACAAATATCGGAATTTGCCCAAGCATGAAATTATTAGCCTCACTGCCCAAAAAATAGATGCTGTTAAAAGACGCATTTATATTCAAGCCAAATCACTGGACGAAATTGTGAAACTGGCACAAAGTCATTCGGAACGAGCCGCTTCTATTCCTGGTATAGTTCCTGTTCCTGAAGCTACTAAGCGTTTTGTGAGTGGTTTTGGTATGCGAATGCACCCTATTTATCGTATTTTCAAATTTCATTCGGGTTGTGATTTTTCTGCCCCAATCGGCACACCTGTTTATGCTACAGGAGATGGTGTAATTGCCGCCGCACAACCTCATGCAGGCTATGGCAATCAGGTTACTATAGATCACGGTTTTGGCTTTGTTTCTACTTATTCGCACCTTTCCAAATTTGATTGCAAGGAAGGACAAAAAGTAAAGCGTGGTCAATTAATTGGAAGAGTGGGTAGTACAGGCGTTTCGGTTTCGCCACACCTGCACTATGAAATACACAGAAACGGCACACAGATTAACCCAATCCAATATTTTTATGACGACCTTAATCCAAACGAATACGAAGAACTGCTTGATGTAGCTTCTCGAAATCGCCCTTCGATGGGTAACTAATTTTAAAAATTTGGTCAGCAAATAAAAGAATACAAAAATAACATTTCTACTAATAGAAATGTTATTTTTGTATTTGCCAATAGGCAACACAAAAATAAGCGAAATACAGAGATGAAAATTGGAAAAATGGTAGCGATTGGCTTAATCGTTCTTTTGGCAGTTTTGTTTTGGGCATACCAAAATAATTTTTGGAAAAAAGAAAATACCGAACAGGCAAACCTTGCCAAAAGTGCTACTCAACAGCAAAATCTTTCAACCCCTATCAAAGCGCACGTAGTAACTTCGGAAACTCTCGAAGATAAAATTACTTCTGTGGGTTCGGTGGTGGCAAACGAAGAAGTGCAACTGATTTGTGAAACGGCAGGTAAAATTCAACGTATTTATTTCGAAGAAGGGAGTTTGGTGATGAAAGGGCAACTACTGGTCGAACTCAACGATGCGGATTTGCAGGCACAAGTTCGAAAAGCCCAAATCCGAAAAGAACTTTTGGAAAAAAAACGGGAAAGGGATTTGAAATTATATGCCAAAAAAGGCGTGAGTGAGGAAGAAATGGAGGCTTTGCAAGCCGATTTGGACGGAACAAAAGCAGAAATTGAGGTCATAAAAGCCCAAATTGATAAAACCAAATTGAAAGCGCCTTTTGGCGGAAAAGTGGGTTTGCGCTATGTAAGTGAGGGGAGTTTTACCAATACGAATACAAAAGTTGCTGATTTGATTGATTACAGTCGGATCAAAGTAGATTTTTCGATTCCCGAAAAATATATGAATGCTGTGGCAAAAGGGACAAAAATTAGTTTTACGGTTGCAGGGCAAGACAGGATTTATACAGGAACTGTTTTTGCTGTTGAGCCAAAAATTGAGGCTTCGACACGAAGCATTAAAATACGAGCCATTGCCGAAAATACGGATAATAAAATACTTCCTGGTGCTTTTGCCAATATCCAAATAATTCTGAACCAAATTCCAAACGCCCGCTTGATTCCTTCACAGGCAATTATTCCTGAAATGGACAAAAAAGTGGTTTTTCTGGTCAAAAACGGCAAAGCAGAAAGGGTAGAAATCAGGACAGGAATCCGTACCGAAAACAAAGTACAGGTTTTGGAAGGACTGAATTTGGGGGATACGGTTATTACGTCTGGTATTTTACAGATTAGCAAAGGTTCAAAAGTAAATATTTCTGAAATGGAATAACAATAAAAAAAATTAGAAAATGAATAAAATATTTTTGATTATACAGAGGGAATACTTTACGCGTGTGCGTAAAAAATCTTTCATTATTATGTCTTTTGTGGGTCCATTGCTCATGGTAGCCCTTTCGGTAGGTTCGATTGCTTTGGCAACTATGACAGGTGAAAGCAAAGTGATCGAGGTGATTGATATGAGTGGGCTTTTCAAAAACAAATTTGTTGAGTCGGACAAACTGAAATTTGTCTATATAGATCAGCCTCTGGAGGCGGCAAAAACCAATCTCAAAAAAAGCAAACATGACGGAATTTTGTATATTCCCGAACTTGATGTAAGCAAAGCACCTACAGGAATTATGTATATTTCCTATCAAACGCCTTCTTTTATGACCAAAACCATGATCGAAAAAACGATCAAGAAGGAAATAGAGGACATTCGTTTGTTAAATTCGGGGATTCGAAAGGCGGTCTTGGATAGTATTCGAACTAAGGTCGATATTGCTACGCTAAACCTCGATGCTGAAGGCACAACAGGCGAAACGACCCAAAAAAGCAGTGCCGCTATTGCGACAGGCATTGGGTATATTAGTTCTTTTTTGATTTATTTTTTCATTTTTATATACGGTACTCAAGTCATGCGGGGAGTAATTGAGGAAAAAACGAATCGGATTGTCGAAATAATTATCTCTTCGGTCAAACCTTTCCAGCTCATGATGGGCAAAATTATTGGTATTGCAGGAGTGGCTCTTACCCAGTTTTTGATGTGGGTAGTACTTTCGATGGTGGTGAGTACCATAATTTCCCAATATTTTGGGCTTGATCAGACTTCTGTGGCAGAGTTGCAAACGCAAAGAGTGGCTATGAGCAATCCTGAAGCCAACGAAGTAACTATGCAAATGCTTAATATTAAAGAAAGTATGGCAAGTTTGAATATTCCATTGATTGTGGCGGCTTTTGGGTTCTACTTTATTTTTGGTTATTTGCTCTACGGGGCGCTTTTGGGGGCAGTAGGGGCGGCGGTTGATAACGAAACCGATACCCAGCAGTTTATTTTGCCTGTTACCATTCCGCTAATTGCGGCTATGGTCATGAGTTCGGCAATTATTCAAGACCCAAACAGCAGTTTGGCGTTTTGGGCATCTATTTTCCCCCTGACTTCGCCCGTAATTATGATGATTCGCCTGCCTTTCATTGGCGGAGGTTGGGAATTGGCACTTTCGATGGTTTTGCTTGTAGCGGGTTTTGTAGGGGCGGTTTGGATAGCAGGGCGGATTTACAGAGTAGGAATTTTGATGTACGGAAAAAAGGTAACTTACAAAGAATTGGGCAAATGGCTGTTTTATAAAGCATAGATTTATTATTTTTAGCAAAAAAGTACCATTTTTTTCGAAAAATGGTACTTTTTTTTGTTTTGAAACTCCAATTCAATACAAATTAATTTGGCAATTTTTACAAGTTTAGGAAATGTATATTTTTCTACAAAAACACACTAAAAATTGGCTAATTGGAAAAAAAAAGGCATATTGGCACATGAAATAAATCTTGGAAAGTATGCAAAAATTCATGTTGATTGGTTTGGGCATCGTTAGCCTTTTTAGTATTTTTTATTTTTGGTCAAATCCGCAAAATTCGCAGGAAGAATATTTACAAAAAATTCGAAAAGAACGCCAAGAAAAAGACGAACTTTTCAAAAAAAGCGACAAATCACCGCTGACCGAAGCCGACAAAAAGGTTTTCAAAGGACTTTCTTACTTTGAGATCGACCCAAAATACAAAGTCATAGCCCGTTTGGAATATTTTAAGACCGATTCTGTAGATGTTTTTCCGACTTCAGGCACTAAAAAACGCTATTATAAACGTTTTGCGAAGGCTTTTTTTCGCCTGAACGATCAGGATTTGAACCTTACACTCTGGTTGGTAGCCGAAAAAAATCTGGGACGAAAACCAAGTATTTTTCTCCCCTTTACCGACCTCACTACTGATGAAGAAACCTACGGTGCGGGGCGCTATTTGGATTTGGAAGTGCCTCAAAATCAAGACATTGAAATCGATTTTAACAAAGCCTACAACCCTTACTGTGCCTATAGTGATGGATACAACTGCCCAATTGTGCCGAAGGAAAATCATTTGGCAATAAAAATAAAATCAGGCGAAAAAAATTATAAATAATGCAAAAAAAGCATTATTTTTGCCAAAAAGTAATAAAAAATGCAATTCAAACCATTTGATTTTTGGGTACAAAACGAAACCGATCCTTTAGAAGCGGTCGTAGTGGGTACGGCTAAGGACAAGGGAGAAGTTCGCCAAAATAATCCAAAAGTTAAAGAAACTGTTAGAAATGGTACTTATCCAAGCGAGCAGGAACTCATTGAGCAGTTGGAGGGCTTTGTGCAGGTTTTGGAAAGTCGGGGAGTGCGGGTTGTTCGTCCGCAAAATATTGTGGGGCAAAGTCAAACTTTTGTGCGGGATATTGCCTTAGTGATTGATGATGTTTGGATCAAGGGAAATATGAAAATAGACAACAGAAAGCCTGAATATGAGGCAGTTAGCTATTTGAATACTGGGCATAAAGCACTTGTCCCACCTCCCGAAGTGGTGCTTGAAGGAGGTGATGTGGTTTTGTACAACGAATATATCTTTGTGGGCATAGGCGAACGAACGAACCAAGCAGGGCTTGAATTTTTGGAGTATCATTTTCCGCATAAAACCCTTGTGCCTTTGCATTTGGTAAGTTCTCCCGATCCATACTCCCATGTTTTGCATCTCGATTGTGCTTTTCAGCCCGTAGGCGAAGGTTTTGCCATTTTTTTTGAAAAAGGATTTGAAAAAACACCACAAGCTATTTTGGATTTGTTTGGAGAAAAAAAACTGATCAAAGTGAGTTCCCAAGAAATGTACGACATGAATCCGAATGTATTTTCAATTTCGCCCCAAGAAGTGATAGTCGAAACTTCTTTTGAAAGATTAAAAAATGCCCTGAAAAATTGCGGAATTGAACCTATTTCCTTACCTTTTGCTAAAATTTCGAAAGGAGGTGGGCTTTTTAGATGTTCTACATTGCCTTTGAGAAGAAAAAAAAATCTTTAGAATAATGAAAATTTTCATCTAAGCCTTGTTTATCCAAATATGATTTTAGATACAAAAAACATCATTCCTTTGAAGGGGCATTTGGAATGTCATTTATTTGAAAATGAGTATATTGGCTTGCCTTTAACACTTTATTACACGATTGAAATTCCTTTAAAACCTTTTGATAGCGGACACAACTATGTGGATCAACCTACGAATACCTCGGTGATTATCGAGTGGATAAAATTTTGTGATAAAGAAAAATCAAAGCAAGCAAAAAACTGGAAGAATTTGGTTGGGCAGGAATTTGATTTGTCGTACAAAGACGAAACTGCCGAAGGTTCTATTTATTTGGGTTCAGAGCATTGTCAGATTGATTCTAAAATCAAATTTTTGGCTTTGAAAGAAACTATATTTGATGTAGAATTAGAAATGGTGATAAATTTTAATATCGAAGTAAGCAATTTAAGTAAAAACGGGCGAGTTATTATCAACACTCAAATCGAATTTATAGGTTTTATTTTGTATGATTTTGAAACCTTACCAAGTTTAAAAAGTGAAAGTAATTTATTAAAAATAATAGATAAATACATAGATTTGAATGTTTATGAAACACAACTAAATCCCTACAAATACGGAAACTACAGAAACGCTGATTGGAAGCAATTAAAACCAAGAAAATAATTATGCAAAAAAATATCTTTATATTTCTGTTTTTTATTCTGTTTTTCAACCCTTTTTCCCTTTTTGGGCAAAAATATTTGATGTTAGACAGATATTCGACCGAACGAATCAGGATTAACATTGGTGAAAGAATTGTTTTCAAAGTAAAAAATGATTCTTTCAAAAAAATGGACGTAATCATTGGTTTGCAGGATTCTGTCGTAAGTTTGGCGAAATACGGAGAGATTGCTTTGGCGGAATTTGAGATTTTTTATTTGGTAAGGGCAAAAGGCAAACTCAAAGGGGCAAGCAAAGTTTTGAATACTTTGGGTATATTTTTTGGGGCTTTTGCTCTTTCGGAAGCGCTGCGAAACTCAAAAGAACGCAATAATGAATACATGACCCGACAGATTGTGTATAGTGCTTCGGCTTTTGCGGCTTCGCAACTCTGTCGGGTCTTGCATAAAAGGACTTATTATATCACACCACAAACGCGGATTCGGATTATGAATATGGACAATTAGTCCCGAAATGCCAATTTGAGGATCAGAAATAGCACTCCAAAAATAAACATCAAGATTGATAATTTATTGATTCCGTGCATCATTCGAAGGTTGAAATTGAAACTCGGCTGATCACTTTTTTTGCGAAAAAAATACATCAACACTTCCGAAAAATCAAAATAATGTTTGATTCCGCCTTTTTTTTCGGCTGATTCTGCGTTACTCATGGCAATTTGGTTTTAAATATTTGAAAAATGTAATTTCGTAGCACGCCCTTTAGGGTGTGATGTATTGATTATCAACATTTTATAAAGCCACACAACCCTAAAGTCGTGTTAATTATTTTATCTTCTTGGTAAAAATGCTTTTTCTGACTACCGCAACAAATATGCTGATGATCGAAAAAACAAACAACCCAATTTGGCTCGACCATTTGGCAAAAATACCCGATTCTTTTTCTTCAAGTTCGTTGTCCGTTTCCTTGATTTGTTCGTAAAAACCCGCCAAATCACTGTTTTCCAAAGCCGTATTTTTTCTACTTTCGCCCTCTACACTTACCCGCAAATCCGAACGAAGCGTATCGTAAGTTGAAGTTGAAGGATTAAAGAAAACCCAATAAAAATAATTGCCTAATTGATAATTTCGAGGTTCGTTTGGAATGATTTGATAATTAAACACTTTCGTTCCATAGACCGCACTTTGATTGCGGTTGATATTTTGGGCAACATTGGGTTCGTAAATATCAAAATCACGAGTCGGTTTTAGATCAGGTTTTTGAATGGCAGAAATATTGCCTTCGCCTTCAATAATAAATTGATAATTAACACTTTTGCCTGTTTCCAAGCGCCTTTCGGCTAATTTTTCACGCAAACGGTAATTTCCGACCGCCACTTGCCCTTTTAATGGGTGTGCTGGAAGCGGTTTTACGCCAATGGTTCGGCTTTGACTGTTGAACTGTTTGGTATCTTTGACGTGCGAAGGACCCCAGAATGATTGCGTTTTGGTCATTTTGTACTCGATCATGCGGAAAGGAACTGAAGGAATCGTAATGGGTTTTTCATTAATTGGGTAAAAATTTGCCTCATAAAGTTTGTATTGGCGGTATTTTCTGCCATTAATCGTTACAATTTCGGGCGTAACCTCCTCGATCCCAAAGTTTTCCTCCCAACAGTTTGTAGGTTTTACAGTTCGCAAAACGTCCGCAATTTGTTTTCCAATGTCGTTTGGAAACTCAAACTGGGCTTGATTCTGTTCGCCAATGTAAAAGGCAATAATGAGGTTAAAACCCTCCCCCACATAAACTTCTTTTTTGTTGCTATTCACCGCAAAAAAAGCATCGGCTTTAAGATTCAGAAATTCGGTAGGTTCTTCGCGCCTCGAAAAGCCCCAAAAATCATCAAAAGGATCGTTTATAGTTTGTGCCGCCCCTACTTTGACAGTCCCTCCGCCCGATTGCACCGCTTTTCCGTTAATGGTCATGCTAAAAGGAGGCAGTTTGAAAGTTCCCTGTTTTTCGGGCATATAGGTTTGGGTAATGCTTTCCGAACTCGAAATGCGACCGTTGATGATTGAGGTATTGGTTGATGAAGAACGTCCGCGTTTGCTAAAACCCGCAATATCAGGAAATTGCCCGCATTGCGTTAGTTTGGTGTTTTCGACCACTGCCGAAATCTGGAACATTTCATTTACTGCAATTTCCATTTTCCCCAACTGAATTTTGGCTTCTTGGGCAAAAACCGAAAGACTTGTTAGACAGAGTAAAAAGAATAAATACTTTTTCATCATTTTGCTTAATTGTTTGACAAAAGTAGAAAAAAAATAGAAAAAATTTTAAGACTACTTTTGTTTTTTTCTATCAAATTAGCCAAACATCATGTAGTTTTGTCCAAAAATAAGGGCATTGATAAATCATCAAGTTTCATGATACATTATTTGGTAGGGAACGTTGGGCATTTTTCGGTCATTTTGGCGTTTGTAACGGCATTGGTTTCGATGCTGGCTTATTGGCAATATACCTCGCAAAACGAAAAATCTTGGTTAAATTTGGCACGTGGGGCTTTTGCTTTGCACGCCTTGGCGGTTTTGGGAATTGTGGCAAGCCTTTTTTGGATTATTTATAATCATTATTTTGAATATCACTACGCTTGGAGTCATTCTTCGCTGAACCTGCCTACCCATTTCATGATTTCCTGTTTTTGGGAAGGACAAGAAGGCAGTTTTTTGCTTTGGATTTTTTGGCACGTCTGTTTAGGTCTGGTACTCATGCGAAAAGCAGGCGAATGGGAAGCCCCTGTGATGGCGGTTTTTGCTATGGTGCAAGCCTTTTTGGTTTCTATGATTTTGGGCGTGGTCTTTTTCGATAGTTTCAAAATTGGCAGTTCGCCTTTTATGCTTTTGCGCGAAGTCATGCCCGATACGCCTATTTTTCGCAAGAACCCCGATTTTATCCCTACAGACGGCAACGGTCTGAATCCTCTTTTGCAAAACTATTGGATGGTCATTCACCCCCCGACTCTGTTTTTGGGTTTTGCTTTTACGCTTGTGCCGTTTTCGTATTGCATGGCGGCTTTGCAAAACGGCAGATACAAAGAATGGATACAACCTGCGATGGTTTGGAACTTGGCGGGTGCAGGCGTTTTGGGCATCGGGATTGTCATGGGGGCATATTGGGCGTATGAAACTTTGAATTTTGGTGGCTATTGGAATTGGGATCCTGTTGAAAATGCAGTCTATATTCCTTGGTTGGTTATGGTCGGTTCGATCCACACCATGATCATTTTTCAAAGAAATAATACGGCACTGAAAACGGCTATGTTGTTGGTTATCAGTACCTTCATTTTGATTTTGTACTCGACTTTCCTCACTCGAAGCGGCATTTTGGGCAATGCTTCAGTCCATTCTTTTACCGATCTGGGGCTTTCTGGACAGCTTTTGATCTATCTTTTGGCTTTTGTGGGCTTGGCAATGTTTTTCTTGATCCGAAATTGGAAAAAAATCCCTAATGACACAGAAGAAGTTAGTATGTATTCAAGAGAATTTTGGATCTTTATGGGTGCAACCACGCTTTGCTTGGCGGCTTTTCAGGTCTTGATCCCAACTTCTATTCCCGTTTTCAACTCCCTTGCCAAATATTTGGGTTTCGAGTCCAATGTCGCCCCACCTACCGATCAAGTAGCTTTTTATACCAAATTCCAAATGTGGTTTGGGGCAACCGTAGCCTTGCTTTCAGGGACAGGGCAGTTTTTTTGGTGGAAAAAAATGGATTGGGAAAATCTGAAAAAAGCCCTAATTACGCCTCTCATTATTACTTTTTTGTTGGCTTCGCTTGCCCTCATTTTGTTCAAAATTTCAAATTGGAAATATATTATCGTCCTTACGGTTTCGATTTATTCGGTGGTTTCCAATTCCTTCGTTTTAGTGCGTTTGGGAAAAACCAATGTCCGTTTGGCGGGCGGCTCGGTGGCACATATCGGCATTGCTTTGATGCTGTTGGGCATTTTGGCTTCGGCAGGTTACGACAAAATTATTTCCCAAAATACAACAGGTTTGCTCTATAACCGAGAGTTTTCGGACGAAATTAATAAGGAAAATTTGCTTCTGTTCCGTCATCAGCCCCAAAAAATGAATAATTATACGCTGGTCTATAAAGGAATGAGGATAGAATCGGGCGCGGTGCCTTGCCTGTTTGACAAGGAAAAAGTCCTGCCTACGGAAACGCCTTTTAAGGTTGTGGCAATGGAAGACATCAGTTGCGGTGAAAAAATTTGGGTTACGAAAGGCGATACTTTGCAGATTTATCACGAAAACACCTATTACGAGGTCGAATATACAAAGGAAAACGAAAAACCTTTTTCGCTTTTTCCGAGAGTCCAGCAAAACCCGCAAATGGGCATGGCGGTCAGTCCTGCTCTTTTGCGAGGCTTCGAAAGAGATATTTATACGCACGTAACCGCTTTGCCAAACCCCGAAGAGGAAATCAAATGGAGCAAACCCGAAAAGTTTGAGTTGCATTTGGGCGATACTTTTTTCATTAATGACTATGTAGCGATCCTCGATAATGTGCAAAGAGGCGAAAAAATGACTGATGAGGACGTTAATGTGTTTGGCAGTATTCGGATTTTGGACAGGACGCAGACCTATACCCTAAAACCCGTTTATTACATCAAGGGTAATCTGGTCGGTACGATGCCCGACCTCAACAAGGCTTTGGGTATCAAGATTACCCTTACGGAAATCCGCCCCGATCAAAATTTATTTGTTTTGGAAGTAACCAGTTCGCAAAAAGATTGGATAATTCTGAAAGCGGTCGAAAAACCTTTTATCAATGTGCTTTGGATCGGGACTATTCTCATGGGAATTGGTTTTGGCATGGCGGTTTGGAGAAGGTGGAAAACGTAAAAAAATAAGAAATTTTTTTTACTCAAACTATACTAAAAACCTTTCCAAAATCAATATTTTATATCTTGTA
>JAAFHK010000067.1 GCA_013297565.1 Cytophagales bacterium | reverse complement strand
CTAAAAAAAACATCTTTTTTCTTTTTTTCAAGCCCTTTGACTTGTCAAACTATCTTTTTTTTCTTGTTTTTTACTATTTTTTCCACAGCTCAAGCCCAAAAAATAGATTGGAAAGATGCCAAAAAAAATGGAGATGCGCTGATCGGTACAGATTATGAAAAAGCTGTCGAATGGTATGAAACGGCTTTGAAAAAAGCCCAAGAAGAAGAAATTAAACCGATCCGAATCGTTGATTTGGTGTCATACGTAGGGATTTATTACCAAAACAAAGGAAATTACAAAAAAGCCGATTCGCTACTGCGCCGAGCCGTTGAAATTCGCAAGGCTGATGACGACAACAACCCAGATTTTGCTAAAGCACTTTATGATTACGCCTATATTTGCTACGTGTTAGAACGTTTGCCCCAAGCCGACTCGCTGTTTGCCCAATCCGCCCAAATCCGCAAACCCAAAACGCCTGAACATCACCGCACTTTACTGAAACGCGCCGAAGTGAATCGGGATTGGCAAAAATTTGAAACGGCTGAAAACCTCTGCCGAAGGGCAATGGAACTACACAAGGAGCAAAAGCTACCTGACAGCATTTATGCCGAATATTTGGGCGTTTTGGCGGATATTTATACAAAAGCCCGCAGATACGAACAAGCGGAACAGGCTTTTTCGGAAGCCGCCAATCTGCAAAAAAACACTCAAGGCGAAACCCATTTGGCAAGGGCAAAGACGCTTTTTGCCCAATCACAATTATACTATATTTGGGAAAAATATGACAAAGTAGAGATTTTTTTAGAGGAAGTTTTAAAAATTCGCAAAGAAAAATTGGGCGAAAATGATCTGGATTATATCATGGCGCAGTATAATCTGGCGCGTATTCATCACGTCCAAAAACGTTTTGCTTCTGCGGAAAAACTGTATCAGGAAACCTTGCCGAAAATCGAAATTTTGGAAGGGCAAACTATGTCATTCGCAAAGGCCTTGTTGAATTGGGCAGAATTGTATTTTATCCTTGATGAATATGCCAAATCGGAGCAGATTTTTTTGAAAATATTGGATTTGGAAGAAAAATTGGTAGGAAAAAATCATTTGGAATATGCCCAAAGCCAATACGAATTAGCCGAAGTGTATTTGGCAAGTGAGCAATATTCGAAAGCCGAAACGCTATATTTGGAGGCACATAAAACCCGCCTGAACCTTTTAGCGCCAGAAGATGAACGTTTGATCAAGAGTTTGCATAGCTTGGCAAATGTGTATTTTTTGATGAAAAAATATGAAAATGCCGAAGCCTATTACGAAAAAACCTTAGAAGCAAAAGCCAAACAAACAGGCGATGAAAGCATAGAATATGCTCGTTTATTGGGCAATTTGGCTAATTTGCACACGACTACAGCGCAGTACGCCAAAGCACAACCCCTTTTTGAAAAGGCAAATGGGATTTTTAAAAAACGGGATTCCGAAAAAGGCAAAGCAAGCCTTGACTATGCGACCAATCTGTCGAATTGGGCAATTTTGTACCGAAACAAAGGGAATTATGTTTTGGCAGAAGCGTATTTTCAAGAAGTTTTAAAAATCCAAACGGAGCAAGTTCCTGAAACTGATCCCGCTTTTTTGCAAACAAACGCCAATTTAGCCACGCTTTACGCCAAAACCCAAGATTTTCCAAAAGCAGAAGCCTTGTACCAAAAAATTGGAAAAATCTATGCGAATAATCCGAACAAAAACCTGATCGATTACGCCTTTATGCTAAACGATTGGGCAAGTTTGTATTCGGAAATGGGGCGTTACGGAGATTCGAAACGGCTTTTTGAGGAATGTATTGGGATTTTGAAGCAGAAAATAGGTGAAAATGATGCAAATTATGCAATCGTCTTGAATAATTGGGCAACGTTACTGAACTACATGGGCGATTACGAAGAAGCCGAAAAAACGGCTACTCAAGCCCTGCAAATCCAATTAGCTACTTTGGGCGAGTCGCACCCCGATTTGGCAAGTACGCTTAATAATTTAGCCTCGATCCATAATTATCGCAAGCGTTTTGACAAAGTAGAACCCATTTTGAGGCAAGTTTTGGAAATTCGGAAAAAATACTTGGGCGAGTCGCACCCCGAATACGCTACGGCTTTGAACAATTTGGCGGAATTATATTTGAATTTGGGACAATATACGGACGCAGAACCGCTTTATCGGCAGGCTTTGGATATTCGCCGACAGGTTTTTGGGGAAACGCATTTGGAATATGCGGCTATTTTGAACAACTTGGGAAAATGGTATTATTTTCAGGAAAAATACAAAGAAGCCGAACCTTTTTTGCAACAAACTTTGGAAATTAGAAAGGCACAATTAGACCAAAATCACCCCGATTTGGCAAATACGCTTAACAGTTTGGCGGTGGTGTATCAGGTTCAGAAAAAATATACGGACGCAGAGCCGCTTTTTTTGCAATCCCTCGAAATGGTGCGAAAGCAATTAGGCGAAAAACACCCAAATTATGCCACAGGCTTGAATAATTTGGCGAATCTGTACTCGATTCTGAACCGTTACGATACGGCTGAAATTTATGCAAAACAGGCTTTGGAAATTCGGCAAGAGGTTCTGGGCGAGGAACACCCCGATTGCGTAGCCAGTATGAACAATTTGGCAAATATTTATGTCGAAATGGGGCGTTATAACAATGCAGAGCATTATTTTCTGAAAACTATCAAACAAAAAATTGTGGAGTTTGAGGATAATTTTGCGCATTTAAGCGACAACGAAAAGAAATTATTGGTCAAACAAAACCAAACGTATTTCGAAAATTTTAATATTTTCTGTTTGGAAAGGGCGGGTTTGGATATTAGCCGAAAACTCAAACCTGAAGAAATAAAAGGCGAAATTTTGGGCGAATGGTACAATGTAACTTTGCAAACGAAAGCCATGCTTTTGAGTTCGGCTAATAAAATGCGCAAACGGATTGTGGGTAGTGGGAATCAAGAACTGATTATGATGTTCAGAAATTGGCAAAAATTGAAAGATCAAACCGCCAAATTGAGTGCTTTGGGCAAGGCTGAAATTATGAAAAGAAAAATAGATTGGGACAGTTTGCAAAGGCATTTAAGGGATTTGGAAAAAAACTTGAGCATGGAATCGCAGGATTTTAGGGAAGCCTTCGATCCGCCTGTTCCTACGTGGCAGGACATCAAAAAACGCCTCAAACCCCAAGAAGTAGCGGTTGAAATAATCCGTATGCGCCACCCCGACAGCGTGCATCGAATCCAATATGTGGCGCTGATCGTTACGCCCGAAACCGAAAAATATCCCGCCGCTGTGCTTATGAAATACGGCAGGGAAATGGAAATTGGCTATTTGAAGGTATATCTGAACAAAATGCGCCATCAATATGACGATCCCGTAGCCTACGACCATTATTGGAAACCGATTCGGCTGAAATTGGATACTTTGATGGGGAATAAACCTATTAAGAAAATCTATTTTTCGCCTGACGGGGCTTATAACCAAATCAGTTTGAATACTTTACAAAATTTCAAGACTAAAAAATACGTTTTGGACGAGTCGGAAATCCATATCCTGACCAATACAAAGGAAATTTTGAGTTTTTCGGAAAAATTGGATACTTTATTGCAAAATAAGACTGCCGTTTTGATTGGCAGACCGAGCTACGCTTTGGGCGAAGACGATACGACCGCACAAGCCATTGCTACGGATCGGGCGGCTTTGCGGGGGCAAAATTTTACGGATTTGGAAGGGACAGAAACCGAAGTACGGAACATCAAAACGGCGCTCGATAAGGCAAATTTCCGAACGGAACTGTATTTGCAAGCCGATGCCACAGAGGAAGCTGTCAAAAGAGTGCGAAATCCGTATCTTTTGCACATTGCTACGCATGGATTTTTTATGGAAAGCAATACCAATCCGCCCCCACCGCTTGCTGCCGCAAAGGGGAGTAGGGAAGGCGAAACAGAAAAAATAGAGGAAAATAAACGCATGGCAATAGCCCATGATGCCGATCCGATGTTGCGTTCGGGTTTGGCTTTGGCGGGCGCAAGTTCCAAACTTTTGCCAAGAGAAGACCAAGAAGACGGTATTTTGACGGCTTTCGAGACCATGAGTCTGGAACTCGACAGCACAAATTTGGTTACATTTTCGGCTTGCGAAACGGCAAAAGGCGAAGTGATGCTGGGCGAAGGCGTGTATGGTTTGCAAAGGGCTTTGATGGTGGCGGGTGCGCAAACCCTGCTGATGAGTCTTTGGAAAGTAGATGATTCGGCAACGCAAGAACTCATGAATTTGTTTTATGCCGAATGGTTGCGCAGTGCCGACAAACGCAAAGCCTTTCATCATGCCCAAGCCAAATTGAGAGAAAAATACAAAGCACCGTATTTTTGGGGGGCTTTTGTGATGATTGGGGAATGAAATACGCCATTTCCCTATTATCGAAATAATAATCGGAAAATGGCATATTTTTTTCCTTAATCCAGCATTTTTCCTACATTCCCGTCCATTTTCTATAGACTTTTTCCTGTTTTTCGTTAGGGCGTAATGCACCTTGCGAAATGCTGTAAGTATAAGAAGATGGGACAGTTAGGGCAACTTCAAGGGTTTGGATTTTGAAATCGCGACTGAGCAAAACGCTAATTTTGTCATTTGGGCGTTTGGTTTCCAAATAACTACGCAAAAGGCTGTTGCTCATGCGGAAACCATCTACTCCAATAATTTCGTCATTTACGTTCAAACCCGACAAATAACCCGCTTCGGCTTTGTTCAGGGCTTTGATCATAAGTTTGCCGCCTTCTTCGCTAAGGCTTGCACCCAAAGCCGTTCCTCTGTTGGGAAACTCATTGAAACTCAAACCCGCATAGCCCAAATATTTGCCATAATCGAGTTTGGCTGTTCCGTAAATGTGTTTGTCAAAAAATTCGGTCAAATCGGTTTTGGCAAATTTTTCGACCATTTTGCGAAATTCCACTTCTGTAAAAGGGCGGTTTTGTTTTTTATAATATTCCAAATACATTTCTTTCATCACGTCATCAAGTGAATATTGGGCATCTGAACCGTTTATGACGATCAAATCCAAAATTGCTCCCATTCTCGAACCGCTTCCGTAATAGGAAATGGTCGAATTGGACGAATTTTCATTCGGGCGATAGCCTTTGATCCAAGCATCAAAACTCGATTCGGCAACGGATTGCACTCGGCTACCTTGCGAATTTTCGTGATAGGAAATATCGTCTTGAACGTTTTGGATAAATTCGGAATCCTCATTAAAACCTGCTTTTCGGAGGATTTTGTGGGTATAATAACTGGTAAAACCTTCAGAAATCCAGAGTTGGCGTGTATAATTTTCGTTTTGGTAATCGAAGGGTCCCAGCGGTTCAGGACGCAAGCGTTTTACGTTCCAAAGATGAAAATACTCATGGGCTACCAAGCCTAACCAACCCAAATAACCGCCTTTAGTGTTGTAACCCCAGCGCTGGCGAATCAAACTTGTCGAGTTCAGGTGTTCGAGTCCGCCACCGCCCTGATGCACGTTATGAACTATAAAAGTATAATCTTTGCACGGATTTTCGCCAAAAATGCTTGTCGAAGCCTCGACTATTTTGGCAACATCACTTGTCAAAGTTTGTTCGTTGTAATTGCCTTCTCCGTACATCGAAATTTTGTGCGGAATACCTGCGGCTTTGAAATCATAAATTTTTTGGTTGCCGATCTCCAAAGGCGAATCGACAAAAACGTCATAATTTGGGGCTTCCAGTTGGAAAGGATCGTTGTTGATGGAGCTCATGCCTGTCGAGATTTTTTTCCAATCTTTGTGCGGTTTTACGGTCAAGGTCAAAGGCTGATTTTGCAAACCTTCCACATAGGTAAAAACACTTGTTCCGTTCAGGTAGCCATGCGAAGCGTCAATAAAACTCGTCCTGACGGAATGTTCGTAGGCATAGACTTTGTAACGAAAAACCACTTCTTTTACGCCTTTGGTTTGGACTCGCCAAACGGATTTGCTTGTTTTCCCAAATTTGAGGGCTTTTCCGTCCCCGTCGGTAGCTTGTTCTTGCTCTACGTTTTTGGCAAATTCGCGCACCAAATACGATCCAGGTGCCCAAACAGGCAGTTTGAAATCCAAAAAATCTTTGTTGTTGCCTGTAACCCTGACCTCGACCTCGCAATAATGCGTGTGTGGGGCTTCGAAACCGACCGTATAACTTAGTTTTTGGGCAAAAATACTTAGTGAAAAAAAGAAAAAACAGAAAAATAAGGTTTGGGTAATTTTTTTGAAATTCATACAAAAAAAGGTTTAAAGGTCATCGAAAAATTAAACGTGCCAAAAATACAAAAATAGAAGTTGCTAAATTAGGAAAAATAAAATAGATTTGTTCGCTTCAAACCATCATAAAATCGAGTGTCGTATGAAACGAATCTGGAAATCAATCAAACGTTTTTATCGCTTTGTTTATGAACTGTTTGACCAATTTAATGAGGACAAATGTTTTATGATGAGTGCGGCATTGGCGTATTACAGCCTTTTTTCTTTGCCTCCCATGCTTACGGTGGTGTTTTTTATTACTTTTTCTTTGGGCAAAGGCGAAGCCATTGGGCAGATGATTCACCAGTTAGTAAGCCAAGACAAGGAACTGGCAGAAAAAATTATGGGGATTATCAATGAAATTATTGCCAAAGAAAGCCCCGAAGCCTCCCTTTTTACCCTTCATGAACTGCCCAACACGATCAGTCATTTTCTCAATTCGCCTGAAATCCAAACGACCGCCATTATTGGTTTTGTGGTCGTTTTTATTGGGGCAACTACAGCTTTGGGCAATCTGCATTTGGCTTTTAATCATATCTGGGGCGTTGATGCGACCATGAAAATTGGTTTTTTGGAAACCGTCCAACAGCGTTTTTTGGCGTTTGCTTTGCTGGGCATCGGGAGCATTGTGATACTTGCTGTTTTTATTTTGATGGATATGCTGGCTTATGTATATGCTATTTTTAACGAATATGTCCATTTTCCAGCTTGGTTGGTGCATTATTTTACGCTTCCCGACCAGTTAAGCGGGTTCTGGCAAATTGTTTATGAAATTCCTTCGCTTCTGCTCATGGTTTTGTTTTTTGCGCTCCTATTCAAAGTTCTTTCCGATGCCATTATCCGTTGGAAATACGCTTGGTGGGGATCGATTTTTACGACTACTTTGTTCTTTTTGGGGCAGAATGGGGTAAGTTTGTATCTGTCGGGCAGTAGCATGAAAACTTTTTATGGGGCGGCGGGATCGCTTTTAATATTGCTTTTTTGGCTGTATTATTCGGCTATGATCATACTTTTGGGGGCAGAGTTTATCAAGATTCTGATCAAATTTACAAAGGGGAGAATCGGCGTGGTGCGCCACGCTACACGCATCAAAAATTATGAAGGAAACGGCAATGAAGAACTAAAATTTGATTAAAAAAGTGTATTTTTGATAAGATAGTATTTTTGCAAAGTATCGATAACATAAATACCATTTCTTGGCGAGAACTTTTTCGCAAATCCATTGGCTCAGAAGGCTATACGTTTATTTTCTATCATGTCCATGATTTTCTATTTCCCTCAAATACACTAAAAAAATTTCTACCAGCAATACTCCTCAAATGATAGAAAAATATTGGCTTATGATGAAAAAACAATCCAATAGTTTTGTTTCCCAAATAGTTTGCCTTTCAATATTAACCGCCTACATGAACACGGGTTTTGATTTATAGAAAATATAACCGTACATTGGGCGTTCGATTGACAAACATAAAAAATATTCGTATGTTGCGTTTCTTGCTGATTAGCCTTTTTTTGTGGCTTGCTTTTCCCGCTTCCCTTTTTGCTCAAAAAAAAACGCCTAAAAAACAGAATAAAAGCCGCATTATTTCGGGCAAAATAAAAGATAATGCCAAAAACTGGTCAATTTCTGGTGTTACGGTCAGCGTTCAGGGCGAAACTTACGACACGCTTACCAATTTCAAAGGCGAATTTTTTATTACCGTCCCAAATTATTTTGTTGATCTCGAATTTAGAAAGATTGGTTTCGAAACCCAAATACTTGAAATTAGAGATTTGAAAAAAGACAATTTCGATTTGGTAATGCCCTACCAACGCAGTCAGACAGGTTTTGGAACGGTAAAAACGCTTTTGGCTTCGCAAAATAACAGCACTTTGGATTTTGAAAGAATAAGAGAATATTCGACCTCGAACCTCGAAAACGGTTTGCAAGGGCAGTTTGCGGGCGTACAAATTACTCAAAATAACGGTTCGCCTGCGGCTTTGGCAACGCTGCGGATTCGGGGCAATACTTCGTTTTTGAACCAAGCCGAACCTTTGTATGTGCTTGATGGCGTGCCAATTATGACAGGAACTTACGGATCGAGGCTTTTAGGAACTTCCCAAACGAACGCTTTGGCGGATATTGATTGGCTCGAAATCGAAACGGTTGAGGTGCTGAAAGATGCGGCGGCTTTGGCTTTGTACGGCATGAGAGGCGCGAACGGTGTGGTTCTGATCCAAACGCGAAAAGGCGGGAACGAAAAAACGGATTTTCAACTCCATTACCAAACAGGTTTTAATACGCCTACTCAAAAACCTACGCTTTTAGGGGCAAATGCCTACCGCAAATTTTTGCAAGAATCTTGGACAAATGCGGGCAGATCGGGGCTTGTAACCTTGCCCTACGGACTCGCAGGGGCAGATTCTACCGATTGGATCAAGGAAATTACGCAAGTAGGAAATACCCAACAAATTGCTTTTTCGGCAAGCGGACGCAAAGGCGATCACCAACTGTTTGCCCAAATTTCTCACCGCAAAGAAAGCGGTTTTATCCAAAAAAATAATTTTGCAAGAACCCATATTCGGTTTAATTGGCAACATGACTATAGCGAAAAAATACAATTTGGTTTGTACCTTGCTTTTTCGCATACCGACCAAAATCGTCAAGCCGAAGGCTTAAATTCTGTTTGGGCAAAAGCCATGCTTGCTCCGCCTCTTATGCCTATTCGGAAAACCGATGAAAACTATTACGAACCACAGGCAAACCCCGTAGCTATTTTGCAAAATACTGATTTTCAGACTTCTCAAAACCGCTTGTTTGGCAATTTATTTCTCAATTATTGGCTAACCGATGCCCTCAAATGGCGTGTCGAATTGGGAACTGATGTCTTGCATTTGTCCGAAAATATGCGCCGTTCGGCTTTGATTTACCCCAATGCCCGAACCGATGAACGAAACGTGGGCTTGGAAAATTACCATTTCAATACCTATCTCGAACTCGAAAATACTGTAGATGATCACGAATTGCGGGGACTTTTGGGCGTGCAGGCGCAGGGCGTAAATACGAAAGAAATTGAGATTTTTGGAGAAAATTTTAAAGCTACCTCGCAAGCAAACCCCATTTTTGCCCAAAAACAAGGCATTGTTAGTTCTTTGCAAAGCACTTACAGGTATTTGGCGGGTTTTGCCAGTTTGGATTATGCTTTTAGAGAACGTTTTTTGCTGGGAACGGTGCATAGGCTCGAAGGTTCGAGCCGCTTGGGGCAGGACGCACGTTGGGCGTATTTTCCTGCGGTTTCGGCAGGCGTAATTTTGCACAAACAAGATACACTTTACAAAAATAAAATCTTGACTTTCCTCAAATTGTCGGGCAGTTATGGCATTTCGGGCAATACTTTTATGTCGCAAGACTTTCGCTTTGCGGGAACTTATACGCAAGAAGGCGAATATGGCGGTCAGAATGTGAGTTTTCCGCAAACGCTGGGAAATCCGAATTTGGCAACAGAAAAAACGGCACAATGGAACGCAAGTTTGGATTGGGGAGTTTGTGATCAGCGAATTGGCGGCAAAATCACCTATTATCAACGAAACAGCTATAATTTACTGCTTCCGCAAACTTTGCCTCCGAGTTTGGGATTTTCACAAACGATTGTCAATGTGGGCGAAATGGAAAATACGGGTTTGGAAATTGAGTTTTGGGGAAAGGTTTTATTGGCAGAAAAACTCAATTGGGCTTGGCGTTTGAATGGGGCAAGTAACCAAAATACGGTTTTGAAAGCGAATGGAAAAAACTGGTCGGGACAAAGTTTGGGAACTGGGAATGCAGATCAGTATATTGTTGAAAATCAAGCGGTTGGTGTTTGGAATTTGGCAAATTGGGCAGGAGTCAATCCGCAAACAGGGCAAGGTTTGATACTCGACAGAGGCGGACGATCCATAGAAGCTACTGCCGAAAATATAGCCCAAAACAGAAGTTTTGTAGGAAATCCTTATCCCAAAATAGTTGGTGGTTTTTCGAATCAACTTACGTACAAAAATTTTTCATTCGATGTTTTATTAAATTTTGCTTTTGGGCATCAGATTTATGCCCCTGATCAAGCCCTTTTACAAGACGGAATCGGTTTGGGTTATAACCAAATTTCTTCGGTCGAAAACCGTTGGCAAAAGATTGATAACCAAACCAATACGCCAAAATTGGTTTATGGAAACGCAGCTTTGGCTCAAAGCACAAAATATTTGTACGATGCGGACTTTGTTCGAATCAAAACGATCCGTTTGGCTTACGATTTGCCAACAGACTGGGTAGAAAAAATTTATTTGAAAAAGGCAAAAATATTTGTAAACTTGCAAAATATTGTTACATTTACGCACATTCCGTTTGATCCTGAATCGAACGGCAATTTTTTAAATGCAAGTGTTTTAACAGGAAACACTTTTTTTGCCCTACCGCAAACAAAAAGCTTTAATATTGGTTTTGATCTTAACTTCTAAAAATCCGAAAAATACAATGGAATTGTTCAAGAATCAGTTCGTATCAATCAATTACAACCCCGATACTGCCCTACTCGACACCATTTGGTTTGAGGCTTCGGAGGACATGGAGGAGGTAGAATACAAAGAAATTATCGAAAAGCGTGTTACGTTTTTCGAACGTTATAAACCAAAAAATTTTTTGACCGATGCTCGCCATTTTCGATACATTATCAAACCCAGTTTGCAAGCATGGAATTATGAACACAGTTTGAAATTATTTTCCAAATTGGGAGGTAAAAAAATTGCCGTTTTGAATAGTGAGGATTTTGTGGCACAAGTTTCTATCGAACAAACGGTAGAGCAAGATACCCAAGCCCAAACAGAATATTTTGATGATATAAATTCGGCTTTGAAGTGGTTGAACTCCTAAAATAATTTAAAAGTGTTAAAGTTTCCAAAAATAATTTTCTCTCGAAAAATGTTTTTTGGAAACTTTGTTTTTCGAATCCTACGAAGATAAATCCTTACAAAAACCCTAAAGGGTGTTTTACAAAATTACCAACACAAACATGAATCCTACCCGAACAGAACTCGAAAATATAGGCGAATTTGGTTTAATTGACCGCATTCGACAAAAAACAAATTACCAAAATGCAAGTACGCTAAAAGGGATTGGTGATGATGCGGCGGTGATAGAAACTGGGGGCGAAGAAAAACTTTTGCTTTCTACGGATATGCTGATCGAAAAAATTCATTTTGATCTGACTTATGTTCCGCTTAAACATCTGGGTTACAAGGCAATAGCCGTCAATATATCGGATATTGCGGCAATGAACGGGATTCCACAACAGGTTACGGTGAGTTTGGGTTTGAGCAATCGGTTTGCGCTTGAGGCGGTAGAGGAACTCTATGCAGGGATTCGGGCGGCTTGTGCGCAGTACAAAGTGGATTTGGTGGGCGGTGATACGGTTTCTTCGCCTACGGGTTTGGTTATTTCGGTTTCGGTGGTCGGCTTTGCGAAAATGGAACAGATTGTTTATCGAAATTCGGCAAAAATGGGCGATATTATTTGTGTAACGGGTGATCTGGGGGCGGCTTATCTGGGTTTGCAAATACTGGAACGTGAAAGGCAAGAATTTTTGGGAAATCCGAATATGAAGTCCCAACTCGAAGGCAAGGATTATTTGATTCGAAGACAACTGAAACCCGAAGCCCGCATGGACATAATCCACGAATTGCGGGAATTGGGCATTGTGCCGACCTCTATGATCGATATTTCGGACGGTTTGGCTTCGGAGATTCGGCATTTGGCTACCCAATCGGGTTTGGGGGCAAAAATTTATGAAGAAAAAATCCCTATTCACCGCTTAAGCTACGAAGTTGCTACGCAAGACTTTGCTATTCAGCCCACTACGTGCGCCCTGAATGGTGGCGAAGATTACGAACTGCTTTTTACGATCAATCCAAACGATTTCGAAAAACTGAAAAACCATGACGATATATCCTTTGTGGGCTATATGCAAGAAGCCGAAAAAGGCGTAATTTTGCAAACCAGAGGCGGAAACGAAGTGCCGATTCAGGCACAAGGTTGGGTACATTTTGGAAAATAATTAAAAAATCCTTTTCCACCAAGCCTGAAAAACCAAAATTGCCCAAACATGGTTTTGGTCAAAAGGAGTGTTTCCAAAAATGGTTTTCTTGAGATTTTGGATATAAGGTAGGTCAAAAATGCCTTGATTCGCTATGAAATCGTCCGCTAATAATTCTTTTTCTATCCAATTTCGTAAAACTGTTTTGTAACCTTTTGCCAAAGGCACATCAAAGCCATGTTTTGGGCGGCTGTAAAGTTCTGAAGGCAAAATTTGGCGGAAAGCGTCTTTCAAAATTTTCTTTTTATGCTTGTCGTCTATCTTAAATTCGGTGGGCAAGGAAAAAGCAAAATTGACCATTCTATAATCCAAAAACGGCACTCGAACCTCCAAACTGTTCGCCATCGAAGCCATGTCGACTTTGTGCAGCATATCGTTAGGCAAAACCAATTTGGAATCGGCTAAAAGCACTTCGCTAAAATCCTGATTTTCAATAGTTTGTAGAATTTCTTTTTTGCGTTTTTGGTAAATTTCCTGATCAATCAAGTTTTGGGTTTTTTCCGTAAAAATTCCAAAAGCCTGTTTTTCGGGCAGAAAACTACTCAAAAACCAATACCGTTCTTGGGCAGAAAGATTGGCGGCTTTCGCCAAACGGTTCGCTTGGCGAAATTTATTTGTCCAAAAACCGCCTCTCGATTGGGGTAATTTTTCCAAAAAATTGATATTATTTTTCAAAAAATTGACCGCAAAACCGCCTTTGCGGATTGTGTATTCGCCCTGATATTTGTTATAACCCCCAAAAATTTCGTCAGCCCCATCACCCGACAGCGCTACGGTTATTTTTTGTCGAGTTCTTTGGCTCAAAATATAAAAAGGAATGGCAGACGAATCGGCAAAGGGTTCGCCGAAAAAGGGCAAAAATTGGAAAATTGCCTCAAATAAATCTTCGTTTTTCAGGCTAAAAACGGTGTGTTCGGTCTTGAATTTTTTGGCAACCATTTGGGCGTAGCGGGTTTCATCAAAAAAAGGTTCGTCCGCAAAACCTATCGAAAAGGTTTTCAGATGCGAAGTATGCCGAGTAGCCAAAGCCACCACTGCCGATGAGTCCGTTCCGCCGCTTAGGAAAGCCCCCAAAGGAACATCAGCAATGAGGCGCGATTTTACGGAATCTTCCAAAAGGCTAAGTAATTGGTTTTGAGCTTCTTGATAATTGAAACTTGGTTTTGGAAAAGGCGAATAAGGAATTTGATAAT
>JAAFHK010000066.1 GCA_013297565.1 Cytophagales bacterium | reverse complement strand
AAAAAGACTTTGGTGCAATTTGTTCAAAACATCATTCTGTAGTGATTGGTTGAAATAAATCATAACATTGCGACAAAGCACCAAGTCAAATTTGGAAAAAACGCTTCCCTGCACCAAATCGTGTCGGCGAAAGGATACATTTTCGACCAGACTTTTGTCCATAATTGCCTCTCCGTTACTTTCCTTAAAATATTTGCTAATGCTAAACTCTCCCATATAACGTTGGTAATTTTTTTCATTTACCTCCATATTTTTTAGAGAATATTGCCCCGCTTTCGCCTTCGTAATGATAGCCGTATCAATGTCCGTTGCCGCTATTTTGGCTTTGTCCAAAGCACCCATTTCTTTCAATACTATAGCCATCGAAAACACTTCCTCGCCCGATGAGCAACCTGCGTGCCAAATGCTGATCTTATTGTGGTTCATGAGAATATTTGGAATAATCTGCTCTTTCAAGACTTTCCAAAACGTAGGATCGCGAAACATTTCGGTTACATTGACCGTGATTTCGGATATAAATTCCTCAAAAAATTCGGGATTGTTTTGAAGCACCTCGATCAGTTTATCAACGGTCTTGAATTTGTACAAATCGATGATCCGTTTGATGCGTCTGCGAAAAGAGGACATGGCGTAGTCCTTAAATTCGAAGTCGTATTTGTCTTTCACGAGTTGCGTCAAACGCCGCAAATCAGCTATTTCTATTTCTTTTTCCTCTATCATGGTTGCGTATCCTTGTAAATCGTGCCAAAATACTAAAATTATTAAATCATATCATAAATTTTGAATAAAATATATTTAATTTTTGGAATTAACGCAAAACTGAAAACTCAAAACCCATCATTTCGCCTTTGTTGCCTCGCAAAATGAACGGTGGAAGTCCAATTTTCAACCAGCCTTTCCCTACTTTTACTCCATCAATATCAATTTTCAAGCCTCCATCGGGCAGTACGTTAATCTGGGCGCTGGCATCTGGGTTGATTCTCAAATCCAAAACGGTTCTTGGGCGGACATTCTGATCTCTGCTTTGGTAGATGGGCAAGGTGGTTTCTATGGCTTCTTGGTTTTCGAGTTCGAGCCTAAAAACACGGTTATTTTTTCTAATTCGCCATATTTTACTTAGCAAACGCCTTTGTTCGGTCGCATCTTGGCGTTCGCCTTCTTGTATTTCTGGCTTTAGATTCATGAGCAAAAAAAGTGTAGGCGTAGCCAAATATTCACCTTCTTGGATCGCTTCTGTTAAATTTTTTACCCGCATTTCGACCGTTTCAGCTTGCAAAGGCGCTAAAAGGCTAAAAAGGGTTTTCTCAACTCCCAAATTTCGCCCCTCCCAAGTCCGCAAATATTTTCGAAAAGCCTTTTGCGAACGAAATTGCTGTTCAGAACTTACATAAATAATGGGTTTTTCGGGCAAGTTTTCAGCAAAAAGTACCAAACTATCTCTGTTCATGAAAGCAATCTTGAATTTTTGGGGATTGGTATTATTAAGTTCAGAATCGAACAAATAAAGGTCTGTTTTTTGGAATTGGTAAATGCCTTTTGTATTTTGAAACTGCGCATCATAAAAAAAGACCTGATTTCGAGCCTTAAAATCCAAAACCAAAGGCGATTCTTGTTGATAACAGTCCAAATTGATCCACTGTCTTTCCAGAAAATTGGTTTTAGGCGAACAAGAGGCAAAAAATAGAGATAACGCAATGAAAAGCGGAAGGTGAAATTTCATTTAGCTTTTGAGGAATTTATCTTGGGTTTTGTCAGTGCCGCCTTTGATGCGCAAAAGGTCTAAATCGACATCGGAGAGAATGGTTTCGATGTTTTCGATGCGGTTTCGAAGCTCCTCATTTTCTTGTTTCAAAGCCTGAAGCAACTGCATATCGGCTTGTCCCAAACCTTTTTCAGCGTCCATTTTTTTAGCTTTTAACCATGTATGGCTTATAATAGCAGTTAATGGAATCCCAAAAACCATCAAAATAGCAAGAATAGGGACAATCATAATTTTATTTTTTGTTTTTAATACGCCTACTTGATCTTCATTTGGGACAAAATTAAGAAAAAAATTTAGAGATTTAGGAAAAGTATTTTAAAAAATAAACTGTATTTTGAAAACCTAATAAGGTCTTGAAGACCTTATTAGGTTTTTTGCATTTTTTAGTTTCCGCCACCAAATACTTTTTTCAACAAATCCGTTTTTCTTGCCCCAATTTTAGTTCGGATTTCCTTTTCTTCGCCCGCTACGAGTTTAAAAAGTCCTTCGATGGCTTTTTGCGTGGCGTATTGCTTAAGGTCAGGATTTACTTTTTGGATCAAAGGAATTTTGTTGTAACGATTGACCAATTCTCCGTAATATTTCGTGGCATTCACTTTGTCAAGAGATTGGGCAACAATAGGCACAAAAGCCGTTAGCAATTTTTCGGTGGTGCTTCGTTTGAGGTAATCTGTGGCGGCTTGTTCGTTTCCGTTCAATATCTGCAAACCGTCTTGAATGGATACATTTTTGATTGCGTCCAAAAAAATTGGCAAGGCGCTTTTACTGGCATCTTCAGCGGCGCGGTTCAGCGACACGACAAATTTATCCACTTCCGTACCAAGTCCAAGTTTTCGCAAACGATCCTCTACGTTTTTTACGTCTTCGGGAAAAGGGAGTTTGATCAGCGGGTTTTTCAAAAAACCATCAAGGGCAGAAGCCGAAGTTGTACCTTTTGTAATGCCTTGAATCAAAGCCTCTTTCAACCCACCATCGAGTTCGACTTTTGAAAGGCTTTCGCCCAATTTCTGTAAAGGATTTTGGGCAAACAAAGTGCTTGCAAACAAGCAAAATACAATCAATAAGGACTTTTTCATAGGAAAATAGAGAAAAAATGATTTGATAAATCTACACAAATTTTACTTATTAAACTAAAAACAAATAACTACCATTACGATTTTACATTTTCAATGTTGGGAATTTCATGTCCAGTTTTCGTAGCGTTTCGGCTATTTTTTCTGCTACTACGTATTCCTTGTACCAATTATTGTCCGCAGGAACAATATTCCAAGGAATATCGGGGCTGCAATGCTCGAAAATTTCGGCATAATATTTTTCGTAAGCCTCTCTGTCCTGTGCCGCCAATAAATCCTGTGGGCTGAATTTCCAAAATTTTTCGGGGTGTTCCAAACGTTCCTGAAAACGCTTTTTTTGCTCTTCTTCCGAAACGTGCAGATAAAATTTGAGAATAATGGTATCCTGATCTTCCAACATTTTTTCAAAAGCATTGATATACTCAAAACGCTTTTTGGCTGTTTTGTCATCTACCCAACCCTGCACTCTGGTAATCAAAACCTCCTCATAATGCGAACGATTAAAAACATGGATCATGCCTTTGGGTGGAACGGCTTTATGCACGCGCCAAAGAAAATCATGGTCTTTTTCCTCTTCGGTTGGAGCTTTGAAGGATTTGACCCAGACCCCTTGCGGATTGACTCCACTAAAAATTTTTCTGACCAAACCGTCCTTTCCGCTTGCGTCCATTCCTTGCAAAACAACGAGCAAAGCGCGCTTATGTTCGGCAAACATGAGGTATTGCAAATCTGAAATTTCGGCAATAATTTCTAAGGTCTTGGCTTTAATTTCCTCTTTTTTAGCTTTTTTAGGAGCTTTTGTCGAAATTTCTTTGAGATCAAACATGGTTTTAGGGTTTTAAAATGCTTACTTTAAGAAATTTGTTTGTACTGGTTGGTAATAAACGGCAGAATACTTTTTTGTGTATATTTGCGAAACTGTAAAAAATAAAATTATGGCAAAGAAAAAAATACGAATTTGGACAGAAGCCGAATTAATGGCTACTTTTGAATTGCAAAGGGAAAACAAAGAGATGCCCCTATTGAATGAATGGCTTGTAGTAGAACTCCCCATTTTCAATATCTTAGAGGAAACATTTTTTGAGGAATTATTAGATTTGGTGGGTAAAAAGGCTGATTTTTGGAATGAAGAAAGCTTAAAAATGAATTTTATAGCCCCTTTATTGCAATCTTTTGTTAAGTTGAATGATAAAAAATATCGTTATGAAGGCTTTTTTGATGTGAGTATATCAGCCATTGTAGAAGGCATTTATTTACAAACTGAATGCGATTTTATGCTTGCCAAAGGCATAGGCGATATTGCCCAAACGCCTTATTTCCATTTTCAGGAATATAAAAAGTCTAAAAAAAGTCCGCCAGAACCAATGGCGCAACTTATCGAGGCTTTTTTGATTGCTCAAGAAACAAACAAAAATGGAAAACCACTTTATGGCTTAACCATTACGGGCAGTATTTGGCGCTTTGTAGTGATGGAAAAACGAAAATATGGGGTGAGTTATGCCTTTGATGCGACCCAAAAAGAGGATTTACTGCGAATTATTGCCATTTTACGCAAATTTAAAGTAATTTTGGAAACAACCCTTTTGGATTAGTTCGAAATGTAAAATGCACTTTAGGGTGTTTTTAATATTCCGCCAAAAAATTTTTTATTGCCTCAAAAACATCTTCTTCCAAAAGGCAATACGCTGATTTTGAGCCTTTTAGGAAAGGTCTGGCACTGCCGTTGGTCATAAAAACAAAACCATTTTGGCTTTCAGGATCAAAATAAAAATCACTAATCAAACCGTAGGCTTCGCCAAAATGCCCGATCATATTTTTTTTTGGAAAAACAATATCCGTTTTCGCCTTGCCTTGTACCAAATGAAATCCCAAACCCCAAGCCTGAAAAAGTTTGTCTTGACTTTCCAAATTGTCCTTTCCTATTTTCCACTGCGTTTTGCACATTTCCAAGACTGTACTTTCTTTTAATAATCTTTTTTTGCCAATCATTCCCTTGTTCAAATACAAAATCATCAATTTGCTTAATTCTTTCGGCGAAATGCGCAAAGCCCCTTGCGGCGAAAACATCAAGCCATTCGAACCAATTTTGTACTTTTGCAATTTTCGGGGTTTCAGTTTTTCGGTTCTGTAGTCATCAACCTGCGAAATCCATTTGCCTGCCCCATCTTTCCTGTACAGCGTAACCAAATTTCGAGGGCTAATGTCCTCCACATTAAAACTTGCCCGAAGTCCCAAAGGTTGAAATATTTTAGCCTTACAAAACTTGTCAAAACGCTGCTTGCTTAGTTTTTCGACCAAAGCCCCAATCACTCCGTATGCCAAATTCGAATACTCAAAAGCCTCCGCAGGTTTGCGATCCGAAAAAAGATCGGGCGTGTAATATTTCCCTTTTGGCGAAAGCAAATCCTTGAGCAAAGGTGGCTTATTACCCAAACTTTCATCTAAAAATCGATGATAAGCACCGCCATCTCGAAGGCTCGAAGTATGGTTAAGCAGTTGTCGGAAGGTAATGGGTTCGGTAGGAAAACGTGGATTGCGAAGCGTAAAACCCAAAGTTGGGCTAATGTCCTCATCAAGTCGAAAAAGTCCTTTGTCATGTAGCATCAGCAAAGCCGTAGCCGTAACACTTTTGGAGATCGAGGCAATCCGATAGGCAGAATTGACCGTAAGCGGGATTTTCTTGCGTTCGTGTGCCAAACCATAACTGCCCAAAAATACGGTAATATTCTTGCGAACTACAGCCACTGAAAGCCCTAATAATTCGTGTTTTTGCTTGATTTTCAGTAAGTTATCATTGAGTTTCTTGATCGCTTTTTCCTTTTGGGCAAAAGAATTTTTGGGAAAAGAGAAAATAAGCAAGAAAAAGAATAGGTTTTTCATGCTGGCAACATAAGCAATAAAATCAAAACCGCCAAAAAGCCTCAAGCAAAACATATCGAGGCAAAAGGGCAACCTGATGCGTACTTTGGGAATAATCAGTTATGGAGGTATTGACAAAAGCATAGGTATTCAGCAGATTATGCCCTGTTAATGAAAAAGTCAATTTATTGGGATTGAAATCATAATAAGCACTGAATTTGGAAAACCAATAGGCTTTCTGATTATTGTTTTGCTCAAAATAAAACACATTATTTGACCAACGCAAGCGAATTTTACTAATTTTCCATGCCCAAACCACATCAAAATACGGATTGTGAATGGCATTATGGGTTTTGGTTTGTCCTGTCCTTGTATTATTCAAAGAATAATTGGCTTTCCAACCTGCATAAAAATTGGGAAAATATTTAAAAACAGTGTGCAAAGTGAGTTCTACATTCCAATTCCATGCTTCCGTTTGGCGTAAAATTTCGCTATTTAGGCGATTTTGGTATTCAGACCAAGCCAAATTCCCATGCAGTTTAATGGTTGTCGAAAGCAAACTCAAATATTTATCTACTCCTCCACCTACCGAAATACGCTGTTGAGGAACTTCGACAGGCAAACGGCTATACAAATTATAATTATTGTCGATTTGGATTTGGTTATTATAGCTGCGCTCTGTGCTGAAATACAGGGCATTAGCAAACAAAATAATGTCTTTATTGAAATCCGATAAACGGTACGAAGCCGCCGCCGTGTGGCTCGGCACTGCCAAAAAGACTCTCGAACCTCTTTGCATAGTTCGATAATTGGTGAGGACAAAACTACCGTACAAATCCGTTAATTGCGGGTTTCGAAGATTGTAACTGTACTAAGTGTTAAAAAATTGACTGTTCGGATTGCCTATTTTCAAGCCAATTTTGCGGCAAGGTAAAAACAAAAATTGTCCCTTCCCCTATCTTACTTCGCACTTGCAACGTCCCGCCATTTTGCTCCACAAATTCCTTACACATCACCACGCCCAAGCCTGTTCCTTTTTCGCCTGCTGTTCCTCGTGTAGAATTAATTTTCTGACTATCAAACAATTTTAGCAACCGTTCTTCAGAAATACCAACACCAGAATCACAGACGCTAATTTGGACAAATTCATCCGATATATTTTTGAGTTTTTGACTTTTTACCCAAATTTTTCCACCTTCGGGCGTAAATTTCAGGGCATTGCCAATCAAGTTTCTTAAAATCAACTCCACATGATCGCGATCTGCCCATGCAAAGGTTTCTTTCTCAATTTGGTTGTCCAGTTCAATATTTTTTGAAGCCGCCGTTTGGTCAAGAAGTGAGCAAATCTGATAAGTAATATGCTCTATATCAATCTTTTGCGGAAAATAATGCGAGCCGCCCATTTGCCATTTTGCCCAATTTAGGAGGTTTTCGAGGGTTTGGAAAGTATTGTCCATGAGCCGAGTCGTGTCTTGCAAAATCTGTTTTTGCTGTTCTTTGGGCAAATCCATATCCATGATGTCCAAAACACCCTTCAAATTATTGATCGGGCTTCGCAAATCGTGAGAAATAATAGCAAAAAGTCGATTTTTTGTCCCATTAAGTTGCTCTAATTGCCCGTTTTGCTCATGTAATGCCTCTTTTTGTGAATTAATTTCTTCTTTTTGTGCCGAAAGTTGATCATTAAGCCTTTGGCGTTGTTTCATCATTCTGTAAAAAACAATGGCTACGCCCACAAAAAAGACCAAAAAACTTACCACCACCATATTCAAAATGCGCTGTCTTCTGATTTCCTCATGGTCTGCTTCGGTTTGTTGTTTTAAAAGCAGATTTTCCTTCTCTTTGCGTTCTACATCGAGTTCGGTTTGGATACGGTTGAAGTTTTCTTGATTAGTAAGTTTTTCATAATTTTTATAATCCTCTATGTATTCGTTTTGGAATCGGTAAGCTTCTGCATATTTGCCTTGCGCCACATACCATTCTGCCCAAGCACTGTTTTTAGCGGTTCGTATTTGCAAAGTGTAGATTTCACCATAATCGTAAGCATTATTTTTGACATACGCCAAGAACTTATCGAGGCTGTCTAAGGCATCTTTCGCCCTATCAAATTGGTTCAAATGAATAAAACATTTGGCTAATTTGGGATAAGAAATAGGCACTTCGTCCCATTGGTGAGTCTGCAAACTATAATAAATATTTTTTTCTAAAAGGTTTATTGCTTTTTGATAATTGCCTTGTTCGGCGTAAATATCGCCCATGTTTCCAGCAATTATGCCAGTCCATGCCGTATCTTTGACCTGTATAGCATATTGCAAAGCACTATCATAAGCAACAAGGGCTTCTGAAATACGGTTTTGCTTGCGCATTGCCAAAGCAATATTATTGGCACAACCTACGAATTCACTGTTTTTTTTGGAAATTTGGGCATATATAAGCAAAGATTTTCGCCAATACTTTTCGGCTCTTTTGTAGTCTTTTACCCCATAATTCAAGTTTCCTAACTCATTCCATGCTTCTGTCTGCTTTTTGACGCTTATGTGTAGTTTCGCTGCGAGTTCAGCCGTTTCCAAAAGCAAAGCGATTCCTTTTTCGTTTGACTCCGCCCCTGCTACAAGTAGCGCATGGCGAACACTATACTCGATTTGCAGATCGTTGTATCCGTATTTTTTGGCTTCTTTTATACTTTCAGCCAGAATTTTTATGGTTTTTTCATGATCTTTAGCCTGAAAAAAAAGATGATATACTTCTGAAACTCTCATTACTTCACATCGAGAATTAGCAAAAGGTTCAGCCAATATTTGTTCGTAAAACCTTAAGGCTTTCGTCAAGTTTTTTTCATAAACTACAAAACTAACAGACGCTATAGCCGTAGCTTTGATATATTCCTCACAAGCCACATGAGGTTTTAGCTTTGCTAAAATATACTTCATTTGATCCTCTGAATCCTCTTTCCATTGTTTAAATAAGGGCGAAGCATACACTGGGGCAAAATATTCATGTCGTACTTCAAATTTAGATTCAATAAAATTTTTCACCACGCTATCTGCCAAGTGCCGATCTTGCGCACTTACAAAATGGCTCAAAAACAGCACAATGAAGCTAAATGATAATAACTTGTATATTTTTTTCATACTTGTATTCAACTTGTAAAAATACAAATAAAGACTTGTTTTCTTGAATTTATTTTTGAAAAAATAACAAATAATAGCTTTTTATTGGTATTTTGGTTTCTGTATAAATTTTTATTGACTATCTGTAAAAATTTTATACATTTGCTCAAAAAACAGATAAAATGGATTTTCTAAGTTTAATAATCGGCTTACTATTGGGTTTTGTGATGGCATGGCTATTTTTCCAATTCCAAAAATACAAGGCGGGTTTCGAGCAAGACACCGAAAAAACACAGCAAACTGAACGCCTTCGCCTAATTTCAGAAAATTGGGACAAAAGCAAAACCGAATTGGAAATAAAAAATGAGCAAGTGATAAACCTAAAAAGCCAATTAGCGGCTCAAGAAGTGCGTTTGGAACAGTTTAATTCAAAAAACCAAACTCAAGAACAGGAATTACTGCGTTTGCAAGAAGTTTTAACTTTGCAGTTCGAGAAATTGGCAAACCAATTTTTGGAAGAAAAAAGTCAAAAACTAAACCTGCAAAACAAAAACGAATTGGGCGAAATTCTTGAACCTTTGCAGAACAAACTCAAGGAATTTGAACAAAAAATAACCGAAACCTACCAAAATGAAGCAAGAGAACGCTTTTCTTTGGAAAAGGAAATACGAAACTTGGTCGAACTCAATACGCAACTTAGCACCGAAGCCCAAAATCTTACGCAGGCTTTGAAAGGACAAGTCAAAACTCAAGGCAACTGGGGTGAAATGGTTTTGGAATCAATTTTGGAAAAGTCGGGTTTGGTAAAAAACAGGGAATATTTTGCCCAAAAATCGTACAGGGACGCACAGGGACGGCTTTTTCAACCCGATATTGTGGTGGCTTACCCGCAAAACCGCTATGTGGTCATTGATTCTAAAGTTTCGCTTGTGGCTTTCGAACGCTATTCGAGTGCGGACAGCAAGACAGAACAGGAAAAAGCCCTCGCCGATCATATTTTTTCGATCAAACAACACATTAGCCAATTAAGCCAAAAAAACTATCAAAATTTGCCTTTTTTGAACAGTTTGGATTTTGTGATGATGTTCGTTCCTATCGAACCTGCCTATCTTCTGGCAGTTCAAAACGAACCCAATCTTTGGCACATAGCCTACGAAAAACGCATTTTACTCATCAGCCCCACTCACCTCATTACGGCTTTGAAAATGGTGGCGGTGCTTTGGCGACAGGAACTCCAAAACAAAAATGCCCTCGAAATAGCCCAAAAAAGTGGTGCTTTGTATGATAAAATTGTGGCTGTGGTTCAGGATTTGACACAAATGGGCAAAAAACTCGAAGATGCCCAAAACGAATACAGAGAAGGCATGGCAAAACTCTACACTGGCAAAGGCAATCTTTTGCGGCGTGCCGAAGAACTGCGGGAACTGGGGGCAAAAAATACCAAAATGTTTCCCAACAGCCTTAGCGAACGGATTGAGGAATAAATTTACCCAAAACTTTCAAAAGCCCAAATTCGTATTGACTTTATTACCAAATCCTTTTTTCGTATGAAAAATCTAATTTTGATTGGTTCTATGCTTTTCTTTTGGAGTTTGAACAACCTTTCGGCTGCGCCAAAAAATCTTTACGAACAACTCTGCGAAATAAATCAAGAATGGAAAAATAAAGCCGAATTTGCTGAAAAATTAGGTTTTTCGTCCCAAAAAACGATTCTTTCTGAAAGAGAAATTCTCCAATTTCATTTGCGTTTTTTGGAAAAATATTTTCGCCAACAGCCTATTGATCACCTTTCCAAAAAACAACAAGTAAACCGTTTGAAGTATTTGGATCATTTGAAAAGCTATTGGCAAATGGCAGATTGCCCACAAAATAGGCTACATTCTAAGCGAATCCCTGTTTTTATTGATGAGCAAAAGCGTTATTGTGCGGTGGCGTACTTGATGCTAAAAGGTGGAAAAGCAGAATTTACTCAAAAAGTTCAAAAAACAGCCAATAATATCTACATTCGCCAAATCAATGATTCTGAATTTATGACTTGGCAAGCGGAGTCAGGTTTAAGTTTGGACGAATTGGCTTGGATTCAACCAGGGTATGTGCCTTTGATCATGATGACAAAACTCAAAAGCAACAATTCTTTGGGAAAAATTGCTTTTTTGGATAGCGCCACGACCAAAAAAATCTATAATTTTGACTACGATTATAGGGATATGTTTGGAATCCAACGGATTTTTATGGGTTCGGATTATGACCTTGACAAGCAAGTAAAAAAGATAGGCTTTCGAGGCACAAAACCAAATTGGAAATTGCTAAAAGGGCGAATTTTGGAAATCCAAATCTATCAAGGACATTTGTACGCAAGCCAACTATTGGAGGACTATGACCAGATGGATACAGTGAGTGGTTTGCCCAAATACGAAACAGGCATTTACCAGTGGAAAAATGGTAATTGGTTGAAAATCAAAGAATTGGAAAAAGGAAATGCAGTTTATTCTATGAGTATTTATCAGAACAAACTCTATTTGGGCGGCGGCATGAGCTATTACGATACGGCGAAAGCTCGCACCTTTACTCATTCTTACCTTGCCACTTGGGACGGAAAGAAATACACCGAATCCCAAACGGAATACGGAGGTTATATTTTTGGATTTATCTACCGCAAGCCTGAAATGCTTTTGGGCATTACCCGAAACTGGGTTGATGATTTGGCTGTGGAGAATGCACCTGTAGAAATACCCAAAAACACTGAAAATCAGGCACTTAGCACCGAAAATAAATAAAATGGAAACAAAAACGTATAATTTTTCGAGTATATAGCTCCATCTATATACAAAACATGGTAGTGGTTCAAAATGTATAATAGCTTAACTTACTTAAAATCAATATGTTACATTTTTTAGATGTCAATATTTAAAGAACAAATAGTTTGAAAATTGTGCCTACATTATTGGCAAAAATCCGTCCGCTATATAGGTGATTTTAAGCAGATTGCCATTTCGTTTTCTTTTCGTAATATGCTAATAATCAATCAATTAGACTATAACACATTTTAGACCACTACCCAATTTTGGAATGTTATAAAAACATTTTTTACGAAGTACAACTTACAAACCTTTCGGATCGTTTTGATCATGAGAGCCATACCATCGGGTATTGGGAAGGCGGTTTTGCCCGAATTTTTACTTACTTTCAAGTTCCTAAGCACAGAGGATAGTTACAAAGTTGAAAAACTAATCAGGGAGTTTTTTATAGAGGCTTATCCTGAATTGGCTACAGCAGGCGACATGACTATTTACCTTGCCAAAAGCACAGACGATCCTCTCACGATTTATAAATTGATTTTTTTCACTAATCCAAAAGAAGATCATGAAACCGACAGAGAAGCCAAAAACCGAATCAGAGAAGAATTTGAAGATTTCTCCACCCAAATCGAAACGCTTGTCGAAAAATTACAAGCCATCGGGCAAGAAGGGCGGGATTACATTCAAGGAGTTTTCAGAGAAAAGCGGTTTAGATTGGTAGAAAGCCGTTTGTTTGAAACGGATTTGAGCCAAACGGAACGAAGCCAAACGGCAGATCGTCCGTATGAAAACGTGCGCCAAGAAATAGCCAAAATAGTTTCTTGTGCTTTCGAAAAAAGTAATTATTTAGACAAGCCTTTACCAAACCCATTCGAGGGTTCGGCAAAGGCTTTGGTGCTTGGGGAAATTTTATTTTACAAAAACCACAAATACCTTTACATAAGTGTTTATACTGTTTTTTCCAAAATGTTATTTTTCGAAGCCCAATTTCTGTAGCTTTGAGGAATTTTAATACCTTTGCGTGCCAAAATTTACTTAATTTTTGTATGAAAATTCATTTTATAGCTATAGGTGGCAGTGTCATGCACAATCTGGCAGTTGCCCTACACCAAAAAGGTTATCAAGTTACAGGTTCTGATGACGAAATTTATGAACCTGCCCTAAGCCGTTTGCGAAATTTCGGCTTAATGCCCGCTTCCGAAGGTTGGTTTCCTGAAAAAATCACTGCTGATCTTGATGCCGTTATTTTGGGTATGCACGCCCGCAAGGACAATCCCGAAATGGCAAAAGCGAAAGAATTGGGCTTAAAAATCTATTCTTACCCCGAATTTATTTATCAGCAAAGCCTCAACAAGGAGCGCGTGGTCATTGGTGGAAGTCATGGAAAAACGACCACAACCGCCATGATTATGCACGTCTTGAAAGCCTGCAAACGAAATTTTGACTATTTGATTGGAGCAACTTTGGAAGGTTTTGATTCTACAGTTCGGCTTACGCACGAAGCGCCTGTGATCGTGATTGAGGGGGACGAATACCCGACTTCGCCGCTTGACCCAACGCCCAAATTTTTGCATTATCATCATCATATTGGTTTGGTTACAGGAATCGCTTGGGATCATATCAACGTTTATCCCGAATTTGACCATTATGTCAGACAGTTTGAGGAGTTTGTAACCCAAACCCCAAAAGCGGGAAGTTTGGTTTTTTGCGAAGAGGATAATTTGGCGGCTTTAGTTTGCCGTTCAAACAAACTGCGTGAAGACGTAAATTCGGTCGAATACCATACGCACCCGCACAAAATTCGGAACGGAATTACGTATTTGCAAACTTCGAAAGGCGAGGTGCAAGTACCGTTTTTTGGCAAACACAATATGCAAAATGTAAGCGGAGCAAAGGCAGTTTGTAACCGTTTGGCGGTTTCGGAAACCGAATTTTATGAAGCGATCAAAACCTTCAAAGGAGCAAATAAACGCCTCGAAAGGATCGGAAATAC
>JAAFHK010000065.1:1083-13615 GCA_013297565.1 Cytophagales bacterium | reverse complement strand
GGTTCGAATGCCCTTTTTTTAAGGCTTGTAATTCTGCATTTTCTGCCTCCGTTAAGTGTATTCGTATCATAAGTTTTTTTTACAAAAATACAAAATAAAGTGTAATTTGAAAAGGTTTTTAGTATAACTTCCATTGCCTCTCTGCTCAAACCACCAATTACTTCTAAATCGGTAAAACCAATTAGCATTTTGCCAACGGTAAAACCAAGCTTTCGTCCAAACGATTCCACTTTTTCAGGCATATCGATCAGCAAAGTAATTTCATAATAACCTTCTTGAATTTTGGCAAAACCAACTCGATAAATAGCTAACATACTAAACAAAAACTCATCAGCAGGGTATTCAAACATATATTTTGTTATGTTTTTGAATACTAAATGCAATTCGACATCTTCTCCGTCCCGATCACAATCGTTAATTACCAAAATAATAGATTGATTTTGAAAATCGAATTGCAAACCGTTCATGGAAATGTCGTATAAAACATACCATTCAAAAAATTCTTCAATATAGTTTGTTACGGTTTCTTTCATCTTTTTATCCTTATGTAAATGTGTGAATCTGGCAGACCTCGTTTGATAGGATTGCAATTTTTGTCCAAATATTGATGCTTTTTGTCCTTTTCATTCGGATTTTCTCTATGCCAATGCGGTTTATCATTTCCGTTTTTATCTTTGTCATCAAAGTCGATTCGAATATTCTTATATGTTTTATGATTAAAAAAACGCCTATCCCTTTGATTATTGGATTTAAAAAATTCTTCCCAAATTTCAGGCAATCGATCAGGGCTTTTGGGTGGATTGTCCCAATTAATTCCGTCCAAAACACATACGCATTGAGGCGAAATAGAATCCCGCAAAACTGCCATAAAATGGCAATAATCCCGCATTTTGCTGCTTGGTAATTCCTCCCCGCTTTTGATTCGGTTGATCAAATCCAATAAACGATCTTCGTCCGTTTGTGGATTTTCGACAAGCGAAAAGATAAAAATTCCCACTCCCAAAATTAGTAAAAATCCAAGCAAAAACGCACTTTTTGAATTTTTGTAGGGCTTTTTAGGTGTTTTTTTGGAAACAGGAATTTTGAAAATGTATTTGTTGGTAGTTTGTTGCATAGGCATGAAGCTAAATTTAGAAAGAAAGAACAAGACCTTTTTCTGCTGTCATCTAACTTTTGATCTGCTTGATAAAAGAGGCTATTTCTCGAACACTGTCCAAAATCTTGCTGTCGGTGGTGAGTTTTTCGACCGAAACTAAGGAATCTTGACTCACTTTTTCGATTTTGCCCTCCAGTTTTTCATCAACCTTGCGAATCTGACTTTCTGCTTTTACCTCGTTTTCTTTCATTTTTTTCTTCACCTCCTCTATATTTTCTACAAATTTCTGGTGTGCCTTTTCGACTTCTTGCCGCCAAGAAACGTTGCTATGTTCCTCGTCAAGTGAGAGCAGACGGTCTAATTCTTTCATTTTTTCCTCTATATTACTCACTTTGGTCAAAAGTTCCTGAACGTCCTCCCTTGGATACCGAAACTCTTGTCGAATATTTGCCAAATGGCGCTGTAGGTACTCATAATAATTGACCGAAGGACGCAAAAAAGTAAGCAAAACAGCCGCAACTGCCCCAATATACCCCACCGAACTAATTTCTAATACGGCTATAAAATATAAGCCAACTGCCGAAACAATATGCAAAATGATAGCAATGATCAAAGATCGTTTGGCAACTTTTTTTACATATTCCAAACTCTCCTCGATCACCAAAATATCTTTTCTTTTCGAAATTTTGGCATCATTCAGGACTTCCTTTGCTCGAAAATGTGCATTCCATGGGACAGTAACCACAATAGTAAGCCATGAAAGCGCACTCACACCCACAAACCAATCCATAGGGCTTCCTATATTTAGGCTAAAAAAACTCAAACCAAAATATAAAACTAAGGCAGAAGAAATAATCCCTATCAAAGTGCTAAATACTTTTTCCATAAAATTTTGTTGTTTTTTGTGCAGAAAACTAACCCTAACAAAGCAAGTAATTTTTTGGCACATTTCCAAACTATTTGCTTTTTTATGAAAACAATCCTATTTTTAGATCGCTTTTTGACAGTAATTAATTATCAAGAATTTTTCTCACAAAAAAACTATGGAACAATTATACAAAAGTCAATACAGTGTTATGGTTTATGATCGGGATCGTTCATTTTTAGATTTTTCCTATTATGCCACCACTGCCCAGATGACCGAAGCGGAATACAAGATCGAAATAGCCCGCTATTTTGAATGTTTGGAACAGTACAGACCCAAAATAGCGCTTTCAGACCTAAAAGAATTGTATTTTACGATTAGTCCTGAAGTGCAAGATTGGATCAACAGTACCTTGTTAGCCAAAACTCCTCCTACAAAAACTGCACTTGTTATGCCGTCTGATTTTTTTACCCAAGTTTCAGTAGAACAAACGGTTAATGATGCCATGAAGTCAAAGAATAATGACTTTCAAATATCGGAAGATAACCAAACAGGGTTTCGTTATTTTGAGGATCGAAAAAGTGCTTTAACGTGGTTGATGGCTTAATATGAAAGCAAATATGAAAAAAATACTTTTTACTCTACTTGGGTATGTTTGTTTGGTAATACCTCTTTCTGCCCAGAATCCAAGCAAAGTTTTCACTTCGGATATTGATAATTTTTGGATTGCCTATGACAGTATCCAAAAAACAAACGATTTTACCCAAAAAATCAAGTTTATCAATGAACTGTACATTTCGAAAGGAACAAAAGGACTAAAAGCCTTTATGAAATCGAGAAATTATACAGATAGTTTATGGGTACAGAAAATCCAAGAATTGCCCAAGTTTTGGGAGTCGATCCGCAAAAATACCCTAAAAGTACAGGCTAAAATTCCTGAAATGGAAAAAGCTATTGCCAATTTTGGAAAATTGTACCCCAATTTGAAGGAAGCTGAAATGTATTTTACGATTGGCGGTTTGCGGTCGGGTGGGACTACTTGGAACAATATGGTTTTGATTGGTAGCGAAATTGCCACAGGTGATTCGACTATTGATATATCGGATTTTAAAAATGATTGGCTTAAAAACGTATTTAAAGCCCAATCTTTTGACAATATTGTATTTTTAAATATACACGAATACGTACATACTCAGCAGAAAAATTTTCGAAAGATCAGCGTTTTGAGCGCTTGTATTCGAGAAGGTTCTTGTGATTTTATTACCGAATTGGTCATGGAACGACCCTTACAAACCAATTATTTGTTTTTTGGGAAGCAACACGCCGATAGCATTAAGGCAGAATTTAAAAAAATGATGTATTCGAATCATTATCTGGAATGGTTGTATAATGGTGGGCAAAAAGCAGATAAATCAGATTTGGGATATTACGTGGGCTATGAAATTTGTAAAAGTTATTACACTCATGCAAGCAACAAGACCCAAGCGGTGAAAGACATTATCGAACTGAACTACAGAAGTGAAAGGGCGGTCGATCTTTTTTTAGAAAAATCGGGCTTTTTCACTGAAAAAATTGATAAAAAGGCAATTAAAAATGCCTACAAAGAAAAACTGCCTTAAAACTGACAAATACGATCTGATGTTTAAAACTAAATAATTGTTCTTGATAAATTTATAATTCTGTTATCATCACCAAACTGCTAAATCCGCAAGTTTCGGTTTGCTAAAAAAATATTTTCAAAAGGTATTAAACTTTCTGAACTTCGAAACATCTGAAGTAAGGAAACACAAATACAGAATTACTTTTTCAGAAACAATTTTTTTAGCATTATGAAACGCAACTATTTTTTTTCGTTCCTTATGTGCTTGATACTAAGCACCTTATCTCTCTTTGCCCAACCTTCCGAAGAGGCTCGAAAAGGCATGAAAGCCTCCCGCAAAGAAGTTCGTGAGTATGTAAAAACCCATGTTTTCCCTGCTCTCCAATCACAAAGGGCGAAGTTGGAAAGTCAAATTTCGGCAGAAGACAAAGCCAAATTAAGCGATTTGCGTCAAAGGCTCAAAAGCTTGAAGGCAGAAACCAAAGATTTGAGAAAACTTCGCAAAAAAGAACATGATGACGAAAATCATGAGGAAGGTTTGGAGGAAGGGCTTTCAGAAACAGTCAAAGAAAAAATGCGCGAAGCCGCCCAAAAAATGCGTAGAATTATGCTTGAGGCTTGGGTAATGGCTGATAATTATGACCAGACTATTTGCACACTTTTGGGCGAACTCAAACCGCAAGGCGAAGAATGGAAAACCGACATAAAGGCACTTTTGGAAAAAAATATGCCTGCCGAAATGAAGGAAAAAATCCAAAAACACGCTAAACACAAAAAAGGTGGCAGAATGATCGAAAAACATTTTGGGAAACTCAAAAAAGCCTTTAGTCCTGCGGGCTTCATACTACTCGACCCAAATGCCAAAATGCCCAGTTTGGGAGATGAGGAAAAAGACGAAACCGAATCAGATTTGGGAACGACCATTACCGTTTTTCCCAACCCAAGTGAAGAAACGAACATGATTCGTTTTACGACCAAAGAAAAGGGGAAAGTTACGATTTATCTTCTCGACAAGGACAATCGGACTTTGAGAACTGTCCTTGACGAAACCCGCGAAGCAGGCGAACAAAACCTAAAAGTGAATCTCAATGATCTCAAAAATGGGATTTATTATTACCAAATTATCAGCCCTTCGGGTAGGGAAGTTAAGCGGTTTTTGAAAAAATAATTATCAAATTGGTTTTGAGCAAGCCCTAAAAGGTTTTAAAAACTTTTTAGGGCTTTTCTCATTTGTATTTTTCAAGAAAAACGCTTATTATTTATACTGAAACTAAATTGGTTCTTGTTCGTTTCTGTGGCGAACAGGAATGTTCGCCTTACAAAAGCAATTTTGATTGAGTATACACCAAGATCGAGATTGTTTGAAAGTTAAATCTTTGATTATCAAATCTTTACGCCAATCACCGTAACATCATCGCGCTGGGGTTGTTCGCCTTTGTGGTTGAGGAAATTTTGCCAAATTCGTTCTTTTTGCTCTGCAATGGGGAGGTTTCCCAACTGGGCTATCAAAGCCTTAAACCCTACGGTCATGAGTTTTACTTTGTGATCGTTGGGTTGGTCGATAATTCCGTCACTGGTAAGGTAAATCACATCATCAGCCTCGACCGCAATTTCGCTGTCCGTAAAAGTTCTGTATTCTTCTTTTTGTTTTCCGCCAATGGTTTTTCGGTCGCCCCGAATTTCATGTACTTCGCCCTTGCTATAATGGAAAATCGGTCTTTTTGCCCCCGAAAATAGCACTAAATCCCTCTTATTTTCTTCTAAACGGCACAATGCAATGTCCATACCGTCATCATTCATATTATTTTCTTGTTTCAAGGCTTCTCTGATTCCCATGTGCAGTTCTTCCAAAATTTTGGAAGGCTGTATGCCAATATTATTATTGACAATTTCGTTCAGCAAAGTATTACCTATCATACTCATAAACGCCCCAGGCACGCCATGCCCCGTACAGTCGATAGCCGCCAAATAAATGTACTGTTTTTCGCGTTTGAACCAATAAAAATCACCCGAAACAATGTCTTTTGCCTGAAAAATCACAAAATATTCTTTCAAACAGACTTGCATAGCTTCTGGGCGTGGCAGAATCGCCCTTTGTATGCGTTCGGCATAGCGAATACTACTCAAAATATTTTCGTTCTTTTGGGCAATAATCACATTGGCGCTTTGTAACTGATTGTAAGCCAATGTATTATCCATCGCAATCGAGGTATAAGAAGCCAAAGCCCTGATAATATTGAGGTGTTCTTCGGTATAAACGTCTTTTTGAAAACTTTGCACTGTCAAAATCCCAATCGGATTTTCCTCCACCATCAAAGGCACATAAATCAAGGATTGCGGGCGTTCCTGTCGGCTTGTATCTATCGGGAAACCTGTATGACGGGGATAATCATTGTCAAAATCATTAAAAAATATTTCTTTTTTGTGCTTAATGCACCACATCGAGAGGTGTTGCTTGTTCGATTTGCTGTATTTGTACGCCTCGATCCGTTCTTGGTTGGTAAAACCCTCAAACGAAATCATTTCAGTTTGAGGATCATAAATCCCAATCCTGAACATCGATACGTCCATGAGGTTTCGAACGCTATCAAAAACGGTTGTAATCACCAAATCGTGGTGCAAAAGCGCCGTAATTTTTTGTCCAATTTCACTAATAACGCGTATATTTTGGAAGGATTTTTCCACTTTTAGCTTTTGCTCCTCTATCTCTTGGACTCTTTCCCGAATCTGCTGTTCCAGTTTATCTCTTTGTTTCTCTACCAAATTAATACGGAATTGGTAAGCAAAAATGAACGCCACAACCGCCCCAATGATAATAAAACCCGAAAACCACCACGTTGCCCAAATCGGTGGGTCGATCACGATCCGAATGGTTTTGATATTTTCGTTCCAAAAACCATCACTATTTGCCGCTTTGATATGCAAAAGATAGGTTTTGGGCGAAAGATTCGTAAAACTAAGCCAACCTGTAGGATTTCCTTTTTTCCACGTCTTGTCGTGTCCTTCGAGTTGGTATTGGAAAATATTTTTTTCGGGGTCTCGAAAACTCAAAACAGCTAATTGCAGAGAAAAACTATTTTGATCTGAAGGCAAATACAACACATTGGTTTCGGAAATATCCTTTCCTCCAAAAACTTTCATTCGATCCCATTCGGTTTCACTTTCAATTCTGATGTCGGTCAAAACGATTTCCGCCAAAAACTTATTATTGCTAATTTCCGAAGGAAAAAAACTATTCAGCCCATTTACTCCACCAAAAAACATTTCACCATCTATATTGCGAAAACACGCCCCATTATTAAATTCCGCCCCTTGTAGGTTATCAAAGAGGTCATAATTTTCAAACGTTTTATCTTTCATTCGATATTGGCTAATGCCCTTATTGGTGCTTAACCACAGATTGCCGTTCGTGTCTTCCAAAATCCCATGCACATTGTTGTCGGGCAAGCCATGTGTAACATTATAATTCTCAAAGCCTTGATTTTCAGGCAAATACTTGTCCAAACCGCCATGCGTCCCTACCCAAAGCGTGCCGTTTTTACTCACAAAAAGGTATTTGACGCTGTTGTGCTTGAGGGATTTTGGGTCTTCGGGCGAATGCTTAAAAACGGTAAATAAATCCTCTTTTTTATCCAAAATATTCAATCCGCCGCCCGCCGTTCCTATCCACAAATTGCCTTTCTGATCCTCAATAATTGCCCGCACCATGTTGTCGCTAATGCTTCTGGTGTCGTTCGGATCGTTTTTATATACTTTCCATTTTTCGGTTTGCGGATCAAATTTGTTCAAGCCGCCCGCAATCGTACCTACCCACAAAATGCCCTTTCGATCTTCATAAAGGCTAATAATATGGTTATCACTTAGGGCATTTCCTTTTTCGGCTTGCGAAAAATAATTTTTAAAGGTATTTTTTTGCGGATCAAAATGTGTCAAACCTTTGCTTGTGCCAAGCCACAAACCCCCTTTCGAAGCAGGAATAATGCAGATAACATGATTGTCACTTATACTTGGTGTATTTGCACTTTTTTTATAGACCGTAAAAGTGCGTGTTTTCCGATCCAAGCGGTTCAAGCCGCCTTTTGTCCCAATCCATAAAATTCCCTCTTTGTCCTCATACACCGACCAAACAAAACTATCGTTCAAAGAATTATCATTGTCGGTTTCGTGCTGATAGAGTTTGAAACGGTATTTGGTAGGGTCATAATAACTTGCTCCGTTTGCCGTACCCAGCCAAGTAATGCCGCTTTTGTCTGTAAAAATGGCTTCCACATTGTCATGTGCCAAACTGCTTCCTTCGTTAAAATCGTTTTGGAAAAAGCTAAACGATTGATTTTTAGGATCATAGATATTCAAACCACCATTTACCGTCCCAATCAAAATCTTGCCCTCATGGTCTTCCGCTATGGTATTAATTTCCTGATCATTTACTTCCGCAACTGCCACAAAATCCGTTTTTCCCACAGGTTTCATACGCAAACCTTCGTTTGTCCCAATCCACAAATTGCCTTTTCGGTCTTCATAAATGGCATGGACATAATCTTTTTCGAAAGAATAATTAGGATAAGGCACAAATTGAGATTTATCCTTGTCAAAAATTTTCAAACCAAAACCAAAAGAACCCGCCAAGACTTCGCCTTTTCGGGTTTGATAAAGCGCATAAACCGCATTTGAACCTTCACGTTTAGGATTGATCTGATACCTTGTAAAACCTTGTTTTTCAGGACTATAGCGACCAATTCCGCTTTCCGTCCCTGCCCACACTTCGCCGTTTCGGTCGCAAAGCAGACTGTAGGTTTGCGAATTGGGTAAGGCTTGCGGATTGTCATCATAAGCATAAAATGCCCTAAATTCTTGGGAAACAGGGTCGTAGCGGTTGAGTCCGTTGTTCGTAGCAATCCAAATGTTCCGCTTGGGGTCTTCGGCAATCGCCCAAATATAATTATTGGATAAAGTATTGGCATTCTGCGGATTATGGCGGAAAGGGCGCACCTCATACCCATCAAAACGGTTCAGTCCGTCCTGCGTACCTAACCAAATAAAGCCCTTTTTGTCCTGCAAAATAGCACTTACGTAGTGGTGCGAAAGCCCGTCCTCGACAGAGAGATGTTCAAAATTAATCGTTTTTTGAGCAAAAATAAGATTTACTGCCCAAAACAAATAAAAACAAGTCGCAAAAAATCGTTTTTTTGCTTGGATCATGGCTTGTAATGCTAAGAAATTTTCCTTTTCCAAACCTACAAAAAAAAACTATAAACTCTTGAATAATTTATAGTTTTTTTAGAAATTTATGATTCGGGACGTTTTATGCCAAAAAAATAGACATCTTTTGTAAATAAAAAGCGGTAAAATTTTGATAAAAAATGCTTTTTTTGAACCAATTACCTTTATAAAAGGTAATATTTTTATAAAAAATGCCTAAATCGCATTTTGTTATTTTAAAAACTCTATTTATGTACAAAAAATGGAAATTTCTTTGACCCAAAAAGCCGAAGCCATTGCCCATCTCTTGGAGCAATATTTTCCTGAAGTTCCTGTTCCCTTGCAGCACCATGACGCTTATACTTTGCTCATTGCGGTTTTGCTTTCGGCACAATGCACGGACGAACGAGTGAATAAAATTACGCCTTCGCTTTTTGCCAAAGCCAATAATCCTTTTGACATGGTCAAACTTAGGGTAGAGGAAATAAGGGAAATTATTAAACCTTGCGGACTTTCGCCTCGCAAATCGCAATCTATTCATGATTTATCCAGCGTGCTGGTCGAACGCTACAGAGGAGAAGTCCCGCAAACTTTTGAGGAGCTGGAAGAGCTTTCGGGCGTGGGTCATAAAACGGCTTCGGTGGTCATGTCGCAGGCTTTTGGCGTACCTGCTTTCCCTGTCGATACGCACATTCACCGCTTGGCGGCGCGTTGGGGACTGTCGGACGGACGAAATGTAGAAAAAACCGAACGAGATTTAAAAAACCTTTTCCCTATCGAAAAATGGAACAAACTGCACCTACAATTTATTTATTTTGGTCGAAAATATTGCCCTGCACGCGGTCATGAACCTGAAAAATGTCCAATTTGTGTAAAGTTTGCATAGTTTTGTGTAAGAAAAAAGGAATTTTTCAATCAATTTGCTTACTTTTACGTTATAAATAGTATAATTTTTTGAAAATGTTAAATGAAACAAAGTATTACGAAAAACTACAAACACAGACACTTGTTAGCCATATTTTTATTTTTTGTTAAAAAAAATTCCATGAGAAAATACTTTCTTATCATATTTTTAGGGTATAGTGCCTACGGTTTTGCTCAAAATACTGTAGAAACGCCTGCACCAAGTCCTGAAGCGGCTTCTGCTTGGGTTCAGAAAGCCATCGAATATCAAAAACACGAATTGTACGATTCTGCGATTTATTCCTATGAACAAAGTTCGCAGATGTATTTGCAACTCAAAAATTTTGGGAAATACTACGAATCACAAAGCCTGTTAGCCAATAACTTGGCAAGCAAAGGGAATACAGCAAAAGCAAAGCAGATTTTGGAAAATATCATTAACCAAAACCAAAAATACAGCAAGGGAAAAAATAAAGCTACAGCTGATGCTTTGTATTATTTGGGGATTTCGTATTACAGAGAAGATAATTACGATAAAGAATTGGAATATCTGGAGCAGGCGCTTGCTATTCGAAAAGCCTTGTATTCTCCCAATGATCCTGTTTTGGCAAGTACCAAAAGTGCTATAGCTACGGCCTATTCGAACAAAAAAAATTACGACAAAGCCCTCGAATATTTGTACGAAGTGGCAAAGTCGCGCGAAAAAATGCGTGATCTCGGACTCATGGCAAGCGCTTACAAAAATATAGCAGGCACGTACAAGCACATGGGAAATTATGCCAAAGCCCTCGAATATTATAGCAAAAATCTGAAATCCTTACAACAAGCTACCCAATACCAAAGCCATGAAAGATGGGGCGATGCGGCATTGTATTTTTTCAATAAATCTAAAGAAACTCACGAACGTTTTTCGGGGCGAGAAAGTCTGCCTGTTGCCAATGATTTGAATAGCATTGGGGCGGTTTATATCGAACAAGGGCAATATGATAAAGCCATCGAAACGTTTGAAAAGGCATTAAAAATGCGAAAAAAAGTTTCAAAAATCGAAAATTTGGAATTTTCGCAACTCTATAATAATTTGGGGGCGGCTTTCGAAGCCAAAAAACATCACACCCAAGCCCTCGAATACCACGCAAAGGCTTTGGAAATACGGTTGAAATATTTGGGCGAAAAACACCCTTTAGTGGCTATTTCCTACAATAACATTGGTATTTCGTATCAAGCTATGGGCGAATACAATGTAGCTTTGGATAATTTCATGAAATCGTCTAACATTTGGCGTGAAGTAAATGATAAAAGCATTGATTTGGGAACGGTTTATAACAATATGGGGGCTTCCTATACCCAAAAAGGCGAATATTCGATAGCACAGGAATATTATGAAAAATCCTTGTTGATTCGTAGAGAAATTTTGGGCAACAAACACCCCGAAGTGGCTACGGTTTATAATAATTTGGGCGTAATTAGTTATTTTAAAGGCAATTATGAGGAGGCATTACGCCATTACAAAATGGGACTCGATATTCGCAAGGTAGTCCTTCCCAAAAACCACCCCGATCTGATCACTTCTTATAACAATGTGGGCGTTTCGGCTTATTTGCAAAAAGAATTTGATTTGGCAATCCAATATTACGATTCGGCATTGGCAATCAAAGTGTTGGTTTCGGGGGCGGATCACCCAAGTTTGGCACAACAATACAACAATATTGCGGCGGTGTATTTCGAAAAGGGCGCTTATGAAAGTGCTTACGCTATCTATGAAAAAGCCCTCGAACTTCGACAAAGGGAGTTTGGTAAAAAACACCCCTACGTTTCGAGTGTCTATAACAGTTTGGGTGCTACAGCATACCAACTCCGCAACTATGACCAATCTTTGCAAATGTTCCAAAAAAGTTTGGCGGCAAACCTCGAAAACTATTCAGAAGATGCCCCCGTTACGCAATTACCCGTTTTGAAAGGGGCGGCGGACAATGCCCGTTTGTTCAATGCTTTGGTGGGAAAAGCGGAAACTTTTTTGAGAATTTCGGAAAAAGATAGCAAGATTGAAAACCTACAAACGGCATATTCGCATTTGCTTGCTGCCGACACGCTTTTGGATCAGGTTCGTAATCAGTACGTTAGCGAAGCGGACAAATTGGTGATTGCCAGCAATGTCAATAAACTGACCGAAACGGCTTTGAATGTTTGTCAATTACTTTTTTACCAAACCAATCAAATTGCGTATTACGAAAAAGCATTTTATTTTTCTGAAAAAAGCAAATCCAATGTGTTACTCACTTCTATAGCCGCCAAAACTTTCAAAGGCATTCCTGATCATTTACTCAAAGAAGAACAAAGCCTTGTAGAAGACATCAAAGCCCTCGAACAGCAGGTTTTGGAAGAAAAATCAGTTCAGAATCTCGACAGCCAATTTAAATCCAAGGCTTATCAGGATCAACTTTTTGATTTGCGGAGAAAATATGAAGTTTTGATCAAAAATTTTGAAAGTAATTATCCTGAATACTACAACCTGAAATATGATGTGCGGATTGCTTCGGTCAAGGATATTCAAACTTCGATTCTGAAAGAAAATCCTAAAGCGGCGCTGGTGGAGTTTTTTGCCACGCCCGAAAAAATTTATATGTCGGTGATTAGCAAAAAAGGTTATGATTTGCTCGAAGTTTCGGCTGTAGATTGGGAAAAACATATCCGCAGTTTGCGCAATTCGATGATCTACAAAATAGACGAACCCTACGCCGAAGCCTCTTACAAACTGTATGAAACCTTGATTTTACCTATCGAAAAATATTTTAAAGCAAACCGAATCAGCGTTAATCAATTAATTTTGGTTACAGACGGTCTGCTTTCTTATTTACCTTTCGAAGCCTTA
>JAAFHK010000065.1:0-1073 GCA_013297565.1 Cytophagales bacterium | reverse complement strand
ATTACCAGCAAACCCACCGATCCGAAAAGCATAAAATATGAAGGTTTGAATTATTTGATCAAAAAATACCAAATATCTTACGGATTTTCAGCAACTTTGCTTTATCAGTCGCATAACAAGAAGAAATTTGGGGAGAATCATTATATTGCTTTTGCCCCTGTTTTTGATAAAAAAACAGTTGAGAAAAATCTTTCTTTGGAAGAGCAAGAAGTGGATATGAAGCGCGGTGCGTCTATTGCCAGTTTCTTTGGGTTTTCGGCAGCGGGCGTTACGCCCCTGCACGCCACCCGCAAGGAGGTTTCGACCATCGAACAAATGTTTCAAAAAAAGAAATTTAACGCCACAAGTTATGTGGCTGATCAGGCTCACAAAAAGTATATTACTGGCGACCGTTTGAGTAATTATCGCTATATTCACTTCGCTACGCATGGTTTTGTGAATGAAAGCAATCCTCGATATTCGGGACTTTTGCTAACCAGCGAAAATACAAATTCCGATGACGAAAGTATTTTGTACGTAGAGGAAATTTATAGTTTGAAACTCAATGCGGATTTGGTAACGCTTTCTGCTTGCGAAACAGGTTTGGGCAAAGTGGTAAGAGGGGAGGGGATTATAGGGCTTACAAGAGGGTTTTTGTATGCAGGCGCAAAAAATGTAGTGGTTTCGCTTTGGAAAGTGGCTGACAATAGTACGGCAGATTTGATTATCGATTTTCACGCCAATCTGTTGAAAAAGAAATCAAAAAGCCAAGCCTTGCAAGCCTCGAAACTCAAACTTTTGAAAAACAAACAATACAGCCACCCTTATTTCTGGTCGAGTTTTGTCTTGATTGGGTATTAATTTGAATCAGGGCTTCAAAATAAAATGTATAAAGAAGTAAAATTTTGATTTTCAATAAATTATACTAAAAACTGTATAACCTTGTAAGGTCTTAAAGACCTTACAAGGTTGAAAATCAATATTTTACAATTTTTAAAATGTGTAATTTATAAGAGTTTTGAGTATACAAAAATAAATAGCACCGTAGGTGCGAAATCTTTGTAGAAAAAAATGTACTTTTCCTTAAAGAACGC
>JAAFHK010000064.1 GCA_013297565.1 Cytophagales bacterium | reverse complement strand
CATCGAAATGATATTTGATCAATTTCTACCCATATTTAGCACCGATGGTGCATAAATTCAGTAAATAATCAAAATCATTTTCTTAAAAAAGAATACAAAACGCCCAAATTTGGTGCGATTAACCTGAAATTTTATTTCGTTTTGTATGGCAGTTGGCATCTGATCGAGGAATTTTTCAATAGGAATAATTTGTAGGGAAGAATCCGTAATTTGTACTTCACAAATTGCCGAATGAAACCGTTTTTTTCCTTTCCATAGAATATTGGTATCCCCTTTTGCCCTGCCCTTCCACAAAAGCGTGTCTTGAGCAAAAAGAAAAGAAGTAGTAAAGAAAAAAAGCAAAAGCAAGGTTATTTTTTTCATAGATATTTTAAAAAATGTTGTAAAAATGAATAAAGCTTGTAATTCATAGAATTACCTTGCAAAATTAGGGTGGTTTCTTTTGGCATAATTTTCATTTTTAGAATAATTTAGCGTTTGATCTAATCATTTAACCCAATATTGTATGCAAACAAGTGAAAAAATTAAAAAATTGTGTGAATTTCGCAATTTTACCCAAGAATACATGGCTAATCAATTGAGTATGTCCCAAAATTCCTACAGCCGTTTGGAACGAGCGGGAGATGAAGTGAGTATTGCCCAATTAAGCAAAATAGCCCATATTTTGCATTTGAGAGTAGCTGATATTCTGAATTTTGATGAAAGCCAAGTAGTTCTCAATATCAACAAAGTAAAAAATGAAAATGGAAAAGTGGGTGTAATTTATGAGCAAGGAATGAGTGCGGAAGAAAAGCAACTTTTTCAAGAATTAATAAAACAGTTGAAAGAAGAAAACATCTATCTAAAGCGTATTATTGATTCGACAATGCCAAATTCTGCTTAAAAATTAGGCAAAATTTGGCTTTTTGCGCCAGCTTTCAGAAAGCCTGCCACATTTTATCTCTGTTCGGACGGTTTTAAAGACCAGTTTGGTGGGGAACAAAACAGAAAATTTATGGTCGGAAATTTCAAAAAATTGCTTTTAGAAATTTCCGAAAAAACACTTTCTGAACAGAAGCAAGTTTTGGAACAAAGGTTCGAAAACTGGAAAGGCAAAGAAAAACAAACAGACGATATTTTGGTGATGGGGATTCGGGTGTAATTTTTTTGTTTGCTTTGCACCAAAAAAGCCTTATTTTTGTTCTAAGGTTTTTCTATGAATCCAACAGTACGTACCATATTACTCATGCTTTTGTTTGTAGGAACTGCCTTTGTGCCTGCTTGGGCGCAGGAGGCGATCTTACTGACTGATGCGAAAACGGAAATTCCGATCAGCATTTCTTTGGCGTATTTTGCAGATTCGAGCAATGGGCTTGATTTTGAGCAAGTTAAACAACAAAATTTCCTTATTCCTGAAAAAAAAGAACCGCTTAATTTTGGTTTCTCCAATCATACGTATTGGATCAAATTTACCCTTCGGAATGCCAGCAAGCAAACCGAATGGTTCTTGTGCGGACAGTATCCGCTATTGGATTCCGTTTTTCTTTATGAACCTACTAAAGCCCAGCCTACGATCATTGGTGATAAATTACTTTTTTCGGAACGGAAAACGCCCAATCGTTTGTTGATTTTTGACCTAAACATTCCTGCTCAAACCGAACTTACCTATTATCTAAAAATCCGCACGGAAAGTTCGAACCAATTTCCGTTCTCTTTGAGCCAAAAAGAGGCTTTTTATCAAAACCAGAAAACGGCAGAGATGGGTTTTGGGATTTATTATGGAATCCTTATGGTGATGATTTCCTATAATCTGTTTTTGTTCTTTTCGATTCGTCATAGCAGTTATTTGGCGTATTCGATCACTATTTTTTTTAATTTGCTGTTTTTTACAGGGCTTAACGGACACCTTATTGAGTATTTTTTTGGTGATTCGCCTTGGTGGGCTAACCACATTATTTCTATTTCCATGAGTCTGTTGGCTTTGAGTATCAATGCCTTCGCTACCTTGTTTTTAGACGCTTTGATCTATAGCCGTTTTTGGTATTATTGGTTTAAAGTTTTTATTATTCTGTCTTTTATCGCTTTTTTGGCTGGTTTTATCATTCCATACGGTACAGTTACTCGCATCAACGCCGCCCTATTAGCCGTAGCAGGTTTTAGCATGATTATAGCAGGTTTCGTCATTTGGAGGCGAGGCAATACAGCAGCCCGTTTTTTTCTTTTTGCTTGGTTTAGTTATGTTTTTGGTGGCTTGCTTCTTATTTTTCGCAACTTTGGCTTGGTTTCAACACATAATTTTTTCACTACGCACAGTGTAGAAATCGGCAATGTGTTGGAAGTTGTTCTTCTTTCTTTGGCTTTGGCAGACAAATACAATATGCTCGAAAAAGAAAAGAAAACAGCCCAAGAACGCTTATTACAAAGTTCGAAAGAAAAAGAGGAATTGGTTTTGGGTCAAAATAAAATTTTGGAACAAAAAGTAACCGAAAGAACCAATGACCTCAAAATGATAGTCGAAAACCTGAACCAAACCAACGAAGAACTTAGCCAAACCTTAGAACAGCTGGAGATTCAGCGGGAAATTACGGCGCAAAAACATCACGAAGTGCAACGCAAAAATGACAATATTACCTCAAGTCTAAACTATGCCCGCCGAATCCAATCGGCTTTGCTTATCTCTGAAGACCATTTCGAAAATGCCTTTGGAAAAAACAATTTTTTTATTAGTTATTACCCAAAAGACATTGTTTCGGGTGATTTTTATTGGTTTGCCCAAACTCAAGCCCTTAATCCCCAGACCGCTGGGACAGAACTTGATCTAATTCTTGCCGTAGCCGACTGCACAGGACATGGCGTGCCTGGTGCTTTTATGACAGTAATTGGCAATAATCTATTGGATCAAATTATCAACAAAGAACGTATTTTTTCGCCCGCCAAAATTCTTCAGGAATTGGACACACGCCTCATGCAAACCCTCCGCCAGCAGGGTGTAGAAATGGGCAAGGTGAATGATGGCATGGATATTTCGATCTTGAAATTGAAAAAAAATCAAACCTCTGCAAAATTGGTTTGGGCAAGCGCCAAACGTCCGCTTTGGATTTTCGAGCAAGGCAAAGCCGAAATTACGGAATACAAAGGCAACAAATTCCCGATAGGGAGCAGTCAGTTTGAGGAGAAGTTTTTTACAGAGCAAGAAATTTTTTTACAAAAAGGCGATCTCATTTATGCCTTTACAGATGGTTATGCCGATCAGTTTGGCGAAAAAGGGAAAATGACAACCCGCAAATTCAGGACTTTGCTCTCCGAAATTAATCACAAAGAGTTGGCAGAGCAAAAACAAATTTTGCTTCAAAAATTTCAAGACTGGAAAGGCTCTCAAGAACAAACAGACGATGTGCTGGTGATTGGGATTCGGGTTTAGAAAAAGATAATGTATAAATGCTATACTAAAACTAAATTGGTACTTGTTCGTTTCCGTGGCGAACAAGAATGTTCGCTGTACAAAATCAGTTTTGATTGAGTATATACTGAAGCTAAATTAGTTTATGTCGTAAAACGAAGTTCTTGTTCGTTTCTGGGCGAACAAGAATGTTCGCCATACAAAACCAATTTTGATTGAGTATATTTTGGAAATATTTTTGTAGTATTGCCTTAGTAAGTGCAGTTTGGGCAAAAAATATCTATAAAAAATTATGCAAAGCGCAGAGAAACCTAAAAATGAAATCCAAAGGCTCGAAGCTTTGAGAAAGTATCAAATATTGGATACTGATCTTGAAAAAGAATATGATGACATTGTTGCCTTAGCCGCCCAGATTTGCGAAACCCCTATCTCCATTATTGGCTTTATTAATGGAGAACGTCAATGGTACAAAGCAAAAATAGGTTTGGAAGATACTGAAGTACATCGTGATCTGACTTTTTGCGCCCATACTATTCTCCAAGATGAGCTTTTTATCGTTTCTGATTCCACCCAAGACAGCCGTTTTGCTGATAATCCTTTTGTAACTACAGGCATGAAAGTCCGTTTTTATGCGGGAAAACCGCTTACCACACCTGACGGATTCAATATAGGTACTTTGTGCGTTGTAGATTCCAAACCTCGTACCTTAAGCGAACATCAAAAATCCGCCTTAGAAATACTTGGACGACAGGTGATTGCCCAAATGGAACTGGGCTTGAAGGCAAAATTACTGAAACAGAGTCGGGAGATATTGGAAAAAGAACATTCTAAATTACAAAAGGCATTGGCTAAAAATAATGCTTTTAATCAGGCGCTCGATAATGGCGCTTTGGTTTCGGTAACAGACAAAAATGGCAATATTGTCAAGGTAAATTCCATTTTTTGTAAAGTATCGGGTTATACGCAGGAGGAATTAGTGGGGAAGAATCATCGAATTGTCAATTCGGGTTATCATTCAGAAGAATTTTGGGACAAGATGTGGGATAGGATTTCAAACGGTAAGGTTTGGCGGGGCGAGGTGTGTAACCGAAGCAAAAATGGAGAATTGTATTGGGTGGATACAGCCATAAGCCCTATTTATGACGAAAAAGGGGATATTGAGGCGTATCTTTCTATCCGAACCTTAGTAACCAAGCGCAAAATAGCTGAACAGACCATCAAGGAACAAAGTGAAGCCTTAGCATTTAGCCAAAAACGCCTTTTATTTCTATTGGAAGCTACTTTTATGGGCATTTGGGAGTTTTCTTTTGCTACCGAAGTATTCCACTGGGACAAAACTTGCCAAAACATATTTGGTTTGGAAAAAGAAAGTTCTACACACGAGGAATGGGAAAATCTGATCCAAACCGAATACTTGGACGCGGTTCGTGAGGCTCCAGCGGATTTTCTGGCGGGAAAGATGGCTTCTTATAGCGTAGAATACCGCACCAAACCCATTAAAGGCATTTCCAAATATATTTTGGCGAAAGCCTCCATACTGAACGAAGCCGATGGCACACCGAAATCTATGATTGGGACAATTGAGGACATTACGGAAAGAAAGAAAATAGAGCAGATGATTCAGTTACAAAGCGAAGCAATGCAGACCAGTCTGGGATTGATCCTTACTTTGCGCCAAAAAAGCGAAGCCGCACGCCAAGAAAGCGAAAAACTATTGAGCAATATCAAAGCAAGCATTAAATATTCGCAAAGAATCCAAAAGGCTATCATTCCCCAAGAAAAGGTATTGCAAAAACATTTTGATTGTTTTGTGTTCTTTAAGCCCAAAGATGTAGTTTCAGGTGATTTTTATTGGTTTGCTGACAAACACGACAAGAAAATTCTTGCCGTTGGGGACTGCACAGGGCATGGCGTGTCGGGGGCTTTTATGACCATGATCGGCAATAATATCCTAAACCAAATAGTGCATGATTACGAAATTCACGAACCCGATGAAATTTTAAATCTTATGCCTATTCTGTTGGAAAAAACGCTTTCTCATTCGGACGGAGAGCTGGCGGACGGTATGGATATTTCGATTATCACAATAGAAAAATTAAACCTTGCGAGTTTTGAAAACCCACAAGGTTTGAAATTGGGCTACGCAGGTGCTATGAATTCTTTGTATTATGTTCAAAACCACGAATTTAAAGAAATAAAAGCCGATAAAGTTCCCATTAGCGGACAAACTAAAGAGGATTTTTCATATCAAAAACATGAAATTACGATAAAGAACCTTGCAGATTCTGAAAATACTAAAGGTTTGACTATGTATCTTTGTTCGGACGGTTTTCAAGACCAATTCGGCGGGGAACGAAATCGAAAATTTATGGTCGGAAATTTCAAAAAATTGCTTTTGAAAATCTCCGAGTATTCCATGCCCGAACAAAAAGTTTTGCTTGATGATGCCTTCGATGCCTGGCAAGGCAATCACAAACAAACTGACGATGTGCTGGTGGTTGGGATTCGAATCTGATTTTTTTTCAAAATATCCTCAATCAAATTGAATTTACGGTAGCGTACCCTTCAGGCTGCGTCTAATTTATTTGATTTTCAGTAAATTATAAACACCCTAAAGGGCGTTTTACAAAATATTTCCCTTAGTATTTAAAACTTGACTCAATCCAACCTCCGCCAACTACGTCATTTCCTTCATAAAAAACCGCCGCCTGTCCAGGAGCAATAGCATATACATTTTGGTCGAATTGGACTTTTATGCGTTCTCCTTCTTGAGTGATTAGCGCAGGAGTCCCGTCATCGTTGTAGCGAACTTTTGTAACTGACTGAATTTGAGTATTTTGTAAATTTTCGTACTTAGAAAGGTTGAGTTGGCGAACCCACATTCCATTCCGAGCAAGGTCTTCGTGTGTGCCTAAAACCACTCTGTTTTTATCCTTTTGGATTTCGACCACAAAGACAGGAAAACCTAAAGCAATTCCCAAACCTTTTCGCTGACCAATGGTATAAAATGGATAGCCTTGATGCCGTCCTACGACCGTTCCATCTTCCATCACAAATTCGCCGCCCGCTACTTCACTTTCCAAAGTGGGCAAACGGTGCTTGAGAAAACCTCTATAATCGTTGTCGGGTACGAAGCAAATTTCGTAGGATTCGGATTTATTGGCAAGGTCAAAAAAGCCTTTTTCAATCGCCATTTGGCGTATTTCGGTTTTTCGCAAAGCACCCAATGGGAAAATAGTGCGGCTCAAGCTCTGTTGCGAAACGCCCCAAAGCGCATAACTCTGATCTTTGTTTTCGTCCAAACCTTTCGAAACCACATAACGCCCATTTTCCTCCCGAACGTTGGCATAGTGTCCTGTCGCAATCCAGCCGCAGTCCAGTTTGTCGGCGCGGCGCAGTAGCGAATCCCATTTGATATGCGTATTGCAAAGCACACAAGGGTTTGGGGTTCTGCCTTCGAGGTATTCGTTGGTAAAATGGTCAATGACATAATCCCCGAATTCGGGGCGAATATCCAAAATATAGTGCGGAAAACCCAAACTAACGGCTATACTACGGGCATCGTTGATGGAATCCAGACTACAGCAACCCGTTTCCTTCTTCGAACCGCCCGATGAGGCGTAGTCCCACGTTTTCATGGTCATACCTACCACTTCGTAGCCTTGCTCGTGCAATAAAACTGCCGCCAAAGAGCTGTCAATTCCGCCACTCATGGCAACTAATACCCGACCGTTTCTGCTCATTTTGTTTTTATTGTCGTTTTTTGGGCAAAGGTACGAAAAAATATTTTTTTTTGCTTTTTTATTAGCGTTTATGAATAATTCTTGTAGCATAGACTTTATTCTGTGCAAACTGTTGATTGTCAATTTATTACAAAAATAAAAAAGTCTATTTTACAAATTGTTCATAAACTCTCTTACCGTTTAATGTTGAATATTTTAGATGTAAGTACCCAATTAAAATTTTTGTGATTATTTTTCAATCTAACAGATTGATAATCAAATCTATCCGACACTTTGAAAGTGTCGGATAATTAAAAAAAATATTTTAAATTACTGAAAATCAATTAATTAACTATGAATTATTTGCAAAAATCTATTGAATAAATCTTTTTACCCAACGCGGAATAATAAACAACCCAATAATCAAATAAGCGTAATAAGTAAGCAACCGCCACATAACCGCCACAATTAGAACAAATCCGCCTGTGAAAAACTGTTTAAAAAAGAGTTCGAAAAACCATTCGGCTGTGCCTGCGCTTCCTGGAGTAGGCGAGATCAGCATGACGATCCACATAACGATTTGGCGGGAAAAAATAAGCAGGTGATCCATCAAGCCAATAGGCGAAAATGCCGCTATGAGGCAGTTGAGCATCATATAGCGTGCCGACCAGACGAAAATAGTCGAAAAAATAGCTTTTAGCCAATAGGTATAATTATAGTGCTTGAGTTCGTCCGAAGCGGCGATCATTTCATCACCGTTGCGGATTGCCGCTTCACGCCAGCGTTTCAAAAAGGGAATTTCGGTAATTTTGATCAAAAGCCATTTGAAGCCTTTGGGTTTGAAAAAAATACCAAAACTCATAAAAAAAGTATAAATAGCGATCAGGCTAACGCTAATCATAAAAATCTGTTCGACAGGCAATTTGTAACCCCAAACGATCAATTCGTTGCTGTTTTGGGGAAAAATTTCGAAAGGGACGAAAAAAACCACTAAAAGCGAAGCAATGACGAAAAAAAGATTGTCCAAAATAGCCGTCAGCAAGACATACGCCATCGCTTTGCCGAAGGGAATGCCCTCTTTGTTCATAAAAAACATAGCAACCGTAGTCCCACCCACTACCGAAGGCGTAATGGCAGAGGAAAATTCCCACAACAAAATAATATAAAAACTTGATTTCCAGTTTAATGCCCTATCCGTCAGGTGGCGGATTCGGTACATATAGCCACCATCTCGAATTGCCAAAACCAAAATGGACATGAACAACCAAAACAGATTGGCGTGTTGCAAATTGTCAAGCACATTGTCCAAATTAATATCGTCATTGCTGATAATTAGCCACAGCACCGCCGCAAAGCCAATTAAGATCGGAATTATGACCTTGTTTGGGTTCAGGTCTTTCAATACTTCTTCCTTTTTGATAGGGGTATTGTTTGCTTCAGTCATTAGTTTTTATGTTTGTTGATAGGTAACCAAAATTACTTGCCTTCTTTCGATCCGCAAATATAAAAATACATCTGTATTTTCCCCTCCACCACTTCCCAATTAATGAAAAATAAATAAACTATGTACCAAGCCGTAACATAGCCGCCAATGCCAAAGAGCAAATATACGCCTATATGAAATAGCACGCCTAAAGGCAAAAAAATATAGGCTAACTGTCTGAAAAAGAGGATACTACAAAAAAATAATTGGAAAAATAAAGTGCCTAAAGGTAACAAATGGCAGAGCCAAGCGGACTCGGAAACCCAAATGCCCAGAGGCGTATCAAACATGAATAAATACGCCCTAAAAGTATCGGCACTTGCCCAAGAACTGCCCGAAATCCAAATTTTTTCCAAACCCGCTTGCAAATATGCCGTACAAATTGCCACTCGGATCAGTTGCCAAGCCCACGCCGCTACTTCGTGCTTTTCGTTCGCTTTTTGGCTTTCCCACAGCAAAAAAGGCATGAAAATACCAGCATACAACCAAGTGCTGTAAGCGTGATCGGTTTTGGCAAAACCCTGATGCAAGGCTTGGAAAAATACCAAAAGTAGCACAGCTACCAAACTCGAGCAGAAAGGGCGAAAATTGAAAATACAAAAAAGGCAAGCAAGGCTAAAAATAAGATACAAAAAATTGATTATGAGCAAATTAGGAAAAGGTATAGACAGAATTTTAAGAAACCAAATAGCTTGGTAAAAAAAAAGATAGGCTTGCATGGCTTCGAGGTTTTCGTGCCAGCGCCAAACCTCAATAAAACTTAAGCCAAAAAACAAAATCGTAAAATATCGGACTCGGCGTTTTGGGATTCGTAAGTTCCAAAAAGCATTAAAATTTTCTTGAAAGGCATTTTTTTGTTGAAAAAAAAGAAAAAATGCCGAAAAAATACCCGCCCAAAAAAGTGTCCGCCACACAATCTGGTCGGCTTTGGAAAGAAAAAAAGCAGAATCGAAACGACTGCGTTCGACCGCCAAACGAGGATAAACCCAAGAAGCTAAAGCTGAAAACCAAATAGGGCTTCGATCTTCGAAAAATGCAATTATCAAGGGTTTGATTTGGAAGAAATAAAAAAGAGAAAAACAAAGTAGAAAAACCCAACATAAGAGCAGTTTTGTTTGCCAAAAACTATTTTTCATGTGCCAAAATGTATAAAATTATACTAAAAACCTTGTTCGAATCGAGCATTTCGAAATAGTATATGTACCATTTTGCAGAATGACAATTTGCCTACTTTTGTTCCAAACCCAAATCATTTTGTAGCCTTATTTTTTTGTGTTACTTTTGCACCCAATTCCAATCTGTCTTTTTAATTTTTTTCCAAAAAACGAAATTAATCCTAAAATGAAAAAAAATATAGGTTTATTAATACTTTTGTGGGTGTTTTTAGCGGCTTGCAACAAACCTGATCAAAAGAAAGTCGAACGCCTGATCAAAGAACAGGTCTTGGTCAAAACCAATCAAAACGCCATGCAAATCACGCTGATCGAGGAAAATTCCGATCAGTTTTTAGCAAAAGTTACCCTCGAAAATGGTCAAACGATGGAACTTATTTTTAAAGGCAATGTGGAGAATTACGAATTGACCGAAACGCTAAACTCCGAAACCATGCGCCAAGTTTCCAAAATGCTGGGCGTGAATTGTACCGATATGAGTTTGCTTGCCAAAGATTCTGTCAATTATGAAGGCAAAGTCAAACTGCAAACAGGCGAAATGCTAACAATTCACGTAGAACCCCAGAAAGGTTGGTATCCGACCGATCAGGAAAGTTTGGCAGTTTTGATTAAATATCAACTCCAAAAATATGCGCTCATGCCTTGCACGAAGGTAAGTTTGGAAAAACAGCCTGAAGGCGATTTCAAAGGTGTAGGTACTTTCGAAGATAGTAAAATTTTAGAAATAAAGGCTGAATATCAAAAAGGTTGGTTCGTGGCGGATCATTTGCCAAGCCTTGTGATGGCTGTAGGTTTTGAAATTAAAGCCCAAAAAATTGCCTTTGATACCATTTTTGCCCAACCGAGCAAGGATAAGACTTACGAAGGAAAAATTATTATCGAAAATGGTAAAAAACAACTCCGATTGGTCATTGGGCATACTGGGCAAGGATTTACTTGGAAAGTAGAAGAAGAAAAACCACAAACCAAAAAATAAAACCATGCTTAGTTTCAAAAAAGGTACTTTGGAGGACGTACAGGCGGCTTTTGACTTGATAGTCGAATTGGCTATTTACGAACGCGCTCCCGAAAAAGTAAGCAATACGGTCGCACAAATGAAAATAGATGGGTTTGGAACGAATCCTATTTATGAATTTTATTTGGCGTTTTTTGAGGGCGAACCTGTGGGTTTGGCTTTGTATTATCCCCGATATTCTACGTGGCGCGGGCGCTGTGTGTATCTCGAAGAGTTGATCGTTACTGAAAAACACAGAGGTCTGAAAATTGGCAAAAAACTCTTGGACATCGTAGTTCGGGAAGCCCTTGCCCAAAATGCAGTCCAGATAAGTTGGCAAGTTTTGGATTGGAACGAAAAAGGCATTAATTTTTACAAAAAATTCGAGGCGAATTTAGATGACGAATGGATAAACTGTTCGCTAAACCGACAACAGATGCTCGAATGGAAACCTGAAACACATGAAACCCATAAAATTTGAGGATATTCTCCTCTTTGAAAATGATAATTACCTCATTATCAATAAACCGCCTTACGTTTCGACCCTTGACGACCGCACTATGGACAAGGACGTGAATATTCTGCGCCTTGCCAAAAAATACTGCGCCGATGCTCAAGTATGCCATCGGCTTGACAAGGAAACTTCTGGTTCATTGGCTATTGCCAAAAATCCTGAAGCCTATCGTCATCTTTCGATGCGTTTTGAGAATCGGCAAGTCGAAAAAATTTATCATGCCATTACGAACGGAGTGCATGATTTGCAAAGTGTGAATGTATTTTTGCCGATTGCGGTATTACCAAAAGGAATTGCCAAAATAGATTATTCCGAAGGCAAAGAAGCCGAAACTTTTTTTGATACGATTGAGGTTTTTAAGAAAAATACCTTAGTAGCTTGCCGCCCTGTAACGGGGCGTTTGCACCAAATCCGTATTCACCTTTCTTGCCTCAAAGCCTCTATAGTTGCCGATTTGCAGTATGGTGGAAAGCATCTGTATCTTTCAGAAATCAAGCGGAATTTCAAACTTAAGCGAGATGCCGAAGAAGAACCTTTGATCAAAAGGGTTGCCCTGCACGCCCAAGCCCTTGTATTTGAGGATATGAACGGCGAAACTATCCGCACCGAAGCCCCTTATCCGAAGGACATTGCGGCACTTTTGAACCAATTAAGAATTAATAAATAAAAATTTTCAAAAAATATCGTCTATACAGAAGTGTAGGCGATATTTTTTTATAAATTGGGGCAAAATGAATTATTTTTGCTAAATATTTTGCAAACAAGCATTCGTTTTTACATCTTTATCCTCAAAAATCACAGAGCAAGATTGGTGCATTATGCTTGAAAATAATAATCATGCGGACAATATAGAAGATGAGGACGATGAAACGCCCCAAATACGCTACAGTATCCTTTATGTAGATGACGAGGACGGCAATTTGCGGATATTTCAACGTGCTTTCAAAAAAACTTTTGATGTTTATATTGCCCTTTCGGGTAATGAGGCACTCGATATTTTGAGCCAACATTCGATTCATTTGCTCATTAGCGACCAGCGAATGCCCAGTATGAGTGGTGTCGAACTTTTGCGTCTGGCTTCTGTTCGGTATCCAGATACGATCCGTATCATTTTGACTGCCTACACCGACATTGACGACATTATGCAAGCCGTTAATGAGTGTGGGATTTACCGCTATTTGCCCAAACCTTGGAAAAAAGAGGAGATGCAACAAACCCTCGAACAGGCTTTGGAGGTGTATAAATTGCGTCAGGAAAAAAATATATTGATTTCGGAATTACGGCAGTCGAATGAGGTTTTGGAAGAAAAAGTAAAAATGCGAACCGCTACGCTTACAGAAACCAACGAACGCCTGATTGGGGAGATCGAGGAACGGAAAAAAATAGAAAAAGCCTTACAAATAGCCAAAGAAACCGCCGAAGAAGCCTCGAAAGCCAAAGAGCTTTTCCTCTCAACGATGAGCCACGAAATTCGCACGCCTTTGAATGCGATCATTGGGCTTACTTATCTTTTGCAACAGTCCTCGCTGAACCTCGAACAGATCGAAAACGTCCAAACTTTGCAATTTTCGGGCAGAACCTTATTGGCTTTGATCAATGATATTTTGGATTTTTCGAAAATAAATGCAGGCAAAGTAGAATTTGAAAAAATAGATTTTGATGTGCAGGCATTACTAAAAAGTATTATAAAAACGTTTGAAAATCAAGCAAATACAAAGAAAATAGACCTTTTATTGGAAATCGAACCCGATTTACCCGAAGTTGTCATGGGCGATCAGGTGCGTTTGGGACAAATATTGAACAATCTCATTGGCAATGCGATCAAATTTACGCACGTAGGAAACGTAAAGGCTTCGGTCAAATTATTAGAAGAAAACGAAAAAGAATTGGTTTTACACTTTAGCATAAGCGATACAGGCATTGGGATTGCTGAAAACAAAAAAGAATTAATTTTTGAAAATTTTTCACAAGCCTCCCAAGACACCTCCCGCAAATACGGCGGAACAGGTCTGGGGCTGGCAATCACCAAACGCCTTGTTGAACATCAAAACGGCAAAATTTGGATCGAAAGTGAATTAGGTAAAGGTTCTGTTTTCCATGTGATTTTACCTTTCTCGAAAAGCCAAGTCAAATTGGGTGAGCTGGCTGTCGAAAGCGAAGAAATGGAGGTCAAAGATTTGAAAAATAAAAAAATATTGGTTGCCGAAGACAATAAGGTGAATCGTATGTTGGTCAAAAAATTCTTGAGTAATTGGCACGCCCAAACAGACTTTGCTGAAAATGGCAAGGAAGCCCTCGAAAAAGCCCAAACTGAAACCTACGACCTGATTTTGATGGATATTCAGATGCCTGAAATGGACGGCTATGAAGCAAGCCGTCTTTTGAGGGAAGCAGGGAACGAAACGCCAATTATTGCCCTCACTGCCTCGACTATGACAAGTGATCGGGGAAAATTGCAACAAAGCGGCATGAATGATTTTGTGGTGAAACCCTTTAATCCCAATGATTTGTACAAAAAAATTGCCCGTTTTGTCTTATAATTCTTGTTGGAATAACAATCTTATTTTTGCCTA
>JAAFHK010000063.1 GCA_013297565.1 Cytophagales bacterium | reverse complement strand
GCTTGTTTGCCTCTTGGTATGCACTTTTAAGCCCCTCGTCATCTATGTTTTCGGGAATAACATCGATGTTTTCCGCATTTTTGATAAAATAAATCCACTTTTCCGATAGCATTTCCAATTCGCCTAACTCCTTGTTGAACTTAGGCAATTCAATAAAGTTAAATTCCACATCTTTGAGAATCTGCTCCTGCGTTTCTACATCTCTTATTTGATGGCGGCTAATGTATTTGGAATTGATTGAAAAAACATAATCCAAAATACCGATAAAAATGACAGGATTTAACTGCCGATAAAAATCGCCTCGCTTGATCTGCTCGCTGTAGGATTTGGAAAAATAATACAAAACCCTTTTGGCAAAGCCGTCTAATTCACCGACTTGCATTTCTACGATATACTGCCTTCCTATTTGGTCAGTGGCTTTTACATCAATAATGCTAACTTTGCCGCCTCTCAATTTGGGTAATTGGTAGGGGTTGATAATTTCTACGGAAACGATTTTTTGCTTACCTTTGAAAGCCAAAATCGCATTGAGAAAAGAAAGTAGGGTTTCTTTGCGATTCTCATTCCCAAATATTTTACGAAAGGCGATGTCATTTTTAACGTCTGCAAATTCCATTATTTTCTTGATTTTATTTCGTACAAAGATACGAAAAAACCCACAAAGCAAGCCCCTTTTGAGATTTGCTTTGTGGGCTAAAATCGTATTTACAACATTTCCCTTATATCACTCACCACGCCCCGAAGCGAAGCGGCGGCGGCGGTAAGCGGACTTGCCAAAAGGGTTCGTGCGCCTTGCCCTTGCCTGCCCTCGAAGTTTCGATTGGAGGTCGATACGCAATATTTTCCCGCAGGAATTTTGTCTTCGTTCATACCCAAACACGCCGAACAACCCGACTCCCTAAACTCGAAGCCCGCATCGGTAAATATTTTGTCCAAACCTTCTTCTTTTGCCTGTTTTTCGACCTGTTTCGAGCCAGGAATTACCCAAACTTCCACATCAGAGGCTTTTTTCTTGCCTTTTACAAAATCGGCTACGGTACGCAAATCCTCGATCCGGGAATTGGTACAACTACCAATAAACACATAATCGACTTTTTTGCCCATCATCGGTGTTCCTTCCTCGAAACCCATGTATTGAAGCGATTTTTGGAACGAAGGAACTTCGCTAAGGTCTTGTAAATCAGTTGTTTTCGGAATTTTTTGGCTAATGCCTACGCCCATACCAGGGTTTGTTCCGTAGGTGATCATGGGTTCTATGTCTTCGGCTCGGAACGTCAAGACCGAATCGAAAACGGCATCGGAATCGCTTTTTAGGCTTTGCCAATGCTGAACGGCTTTTTCCCATTCCGCCCCTTTCGGCGCAAAAAGCCGACCTTTCATATAGTCAAAAGTAGTTTGATCGGGAGCAATCAGCCCGCCACGCGCGCCCATCTCGATGCTCATATTGCAGATAGTCATGCGCCCTTCCATCGAAAGGTTACGGATCGTTTCGCCTGCATATTCCACAAAATAGCCCGTTCCGCCCGAAGCCGAAATTTGCGAAATTACGTACAAAATAATATCTTTTGCCAAAACGCCTTTGCCCAATTTTCCATTAATTTCGATTTTCATGGTTTTGGGTTTGTACTGCAAAACACATTGCGTAGCCAAAACTTGCTCCACTTGGCTTGTCCCAATCCCAAAGGCAATCGTCCCAAACGCCCCATGTGTCGAAGTGTGGCTGTCGCCGCAAACAATAGTCTGGTTGGGTTGGGTAATGCCCAATTCGGGACCAATCACATGGACAATTCCCTGAAAAGGGTGTCCCAGACCGTAGAGTTCCACGCCAAATTCCTTGCAGTTTTTTTCCAAAGTTGCCACCTGAAGCCTCGAAAGTTCGTCTTTGATAGGCAAATGCTGATCGACTGTTGGTACGTTGTGGTCGGCTGTTGCTACAGTTTGCTTGGTTCGCAAAACAGGCAAATTGCGTTTTCGCAAACCCGCAAAAGCCTGCGGCGAAGTTACTTCGTGAATAAAATGGGTGTCGATGTACAACACATCGGGAAAACCCTCCTGTCGGGTAACGACATGGCTTTCCCAAATTTTATCAAATAAAGTTTGTCCCATGGGAATTAAGATATTGATTTTTGGTTGTAACATAGGCTTTAGCCTGTGCAGGCACAGGCTAAAGCCTATGTTACAATATAATTTTATTGAGTAAAAGTCTGTATTGGTTTCCGGCTTGACAAAGATAAACACAAAATTGGCAAAGCGTATTAAGTTTTTTCGTATTTTTGTTCATTTCCAAATTAAAACCCCTTTTCCTATGTTTTTATCCAAAAAAGTATCATTATTCAATTATTTTTTATTGTTTTTTGGCATTTTTTATGCTATTTCCTGCTCAAAAGAAGCCGATCCTGCTCCAGTGGTTTCTACGCCCAGTCCAAGTGTGCCAAGTATCAATACGCACGTTTGGGAACGCATGAGGCAAAATTATCTTTGGAATACTACCATGCCTACCCAAATCGACCTCAAGAATTTTCCTAATGTGGCGAAATTGGTAGATTCCTTGCGTTACAAAAAATTGGATCGCTGGACGTCCATCGTCAATGACAACGGAAATGCCTATAATCAAGTCGTGCAAGGCACTTCACAGGGTGTTTTTGGCTGGAGTTTGGCTTGGAACGAAAGCGATAAAAGTTTGCGTGTGCGGTTCGTGCAGGCAAACGGTACTCCTGCCGAAGCAGGCATCACACGAGGTAATAAATTATTGAAAATCAATGGAGTAAGTATTAGCTATGGGCAGAGCCTTAGTTTTACAGATGTGAGTAACATCGAGTTTGAGGACAACGAGGGCAAGGTTCGAACGGCAAGCGTTTCGAGAAAAACCCTACAGACAAGTGCCGTTTTGCACCAAGAAGTAAAAAACATAAACGGTCGCAAAGTGGCTTATTTGGTTTTTAACGAATTTACTACGCCTGCGGTAGCCGAACTGAACAAAGTCATCGAGTTTTTTAGGGCTGAAAAAGCTACAGATTTGATTTTGGATTTGCGCTATAACGGTGGCGGTTTGGTTACAACAACTCAACATTTGGCAAATTTGATTGTGCCAGAAAATGCCATTGGGCGGACGTTTTTTAAAATAGAATACAATGCCAATAACACAAGCAAAAATGCCAATATTCCCTTCGAACGCTTTGCCAATGCCTATCGTTTTATGAATATTGTAGTGATACAAACACCTAATACGGCATCGGCAAGTGAGCTGATTATCAATGGTTTAAGACCTTTTACCAATATGAAATTGGTAGGCACAAATTCGCATGGGAAGTTTTGCGGAGGCGGCATCGAGATCAAAGATAGTTACACCTTTTCGCCCATCGAGTTCCGCATGACGAACTCCGTAGGAGTAAGCGATTATGCCGAAGGTTTTGCCCCCGATTTGCGTGCTATGGACGATTTGCGGTACGCTTTTGGAGATTTGCGCGAGGATATGCTCCGCAAAAGTTTCGAAGCCCTAAATATCAACCTGCCGAACTTAGGCGGACGAGCCGAGCCAAGTTCGGCTTCGCCAAGCCAAAAAGCCTATTCGGAGCAAAACGAAAACGGTTTTATGATATTTTAGGCTAAAAATTGCTTTTTTAAGCCTTTGCTGGATAGTAAAAATTAGCCAGTAACTTATGGGACTTACCCAAATCTACGGTCAGATTTTGGATAAGTCCTAATTTTATAACTAAAAAGATTTCCTTTGTGGGACTAATAAGTTTTTTATTCTTTTGATCAAATACAAGGTATCTTTTTGTACTTTTGTGCAAGAATATCCAAAAATACTTTCATGATTTATCCGATAGTTTGTTACGGTGATGCCGTTTTGCGAAAAGTAGCTCAAGAAATACCCCGCAACACGGAGTTAAATATCAGTGAGATAGCCCAAAATTTGTTTGAAACGATGTATGCCGCAAGTGGTGTGGGACTTGCCGCCCCGCAGGTAGGTATGAGTCTTCGTATGTTTGTGATTGATGGGAACGAAATGGAAGACGATGAACTTCGGGGTTTTAAAAAAATATTTGTTAATCCGACTCTCATCGAGGAGGAGGGCGAAGAATGGGGTTTTGAGGAGGGTTGTTTGAGTATTCCCAATTTGCGTGAAACGGTTTATCGTCCTGAAAAAGTCAAAATTCATTATTTTGATGAAAATTGGAACGAATTTACAGAGGAATACACAGGCATGAAAGCGCGAGTTATTCAACACGAATACGATCACATTGAGGGGGTTCTTTTTATTGATTACCTCAATCCTTTGAAAAAACGCCTATTGCAAAGCAAACTCAAAAACATTAGCAAAGGCAATGTAGAAGTAAATTATAGAGTACGTTTTGCGAAATAAATTATTTTCCCTAATTTAGCCCAATTAAAAAATACGCAAATTATGATTAATTTAGTACCTTATTACGAGATCATCGAGGCTTGTATTCGCAATCTGGGCATTGATCCCGTAACTTGTCGAACGGAAAAAGCGGGACAATGGGATTTGAAAAAAGGCTCTGCAAGCGTTTGGTTGGATATCTTTCCTTCAAGTCAAAACCCTGATTACGGTTATTTGCAAGCCCTTGCGCCTATTTGCAAAGTGCCAGAAGTCAATGCCGCGGCTTTCTATAGGGAGGCTTTAGAAACCAATCACAACCTTTACGGAGTAGGTTTTACGATCTACAACGACAAACTTTATATCAAGGTGATTCGCGAGGTCGAGGGTTTGAATTTTTCGGAGGCTATGGCAATGATCAACCGAATCGGCACTTATGCAGATGATTATGATGATTATTTCCAAAAAAAATATTTTAATAGTACAGGCTCACGCGCACCCTTTAATTAAAAAGGAATTAGGTTTTATTTTGACAAAAAAAGCAGTGTTATAAGGGCGTTTTTAGAAACACCTTTTGGTTTTCTTGATAAATTTTTTAAAAATCTACCACTTAGTGATTTTGTAGGCTACATGATTGTTTTGCGTAATAGATTGGTTATCATTTTATTACGTAAAACAATCATATCAGCCAACCCACCAGAAGTCAGCCTCTATTGAGCTGGTGATGCTGAAAAATGATGGTCTTAGATCAATAAACTACTACTCTTTAGCAGGTGTTTCTGTTTTGGTAGTGTCTGTTTCGCTGACCGCAGGAGCAGTTTCCATAGCGGGAGCAGGCATACTTTCAGTAACACAAGCCGTAGTAATTTCGCCCATTTTAGCCTCCGTTTCTTTTTTATCCAATTCTTCAGGGCTAAACTCCGCTTCCAATTTAGTAACAGTACAGTCCGATATTTTAGTAATTACATCATCAGCAATACCGCTTTGAGATGCTTTTAAGTTTTTTTCAAATTCAGTTTTGAAAGCCGCTTTGTCAGTATCAGTCCATTTGCCTTTTACGCTTTTAGGACCACAGCCAGCTAATACAGCCAATACAAACAATACTGATAACAACAAGTTGATCTTTTTCATAAAATTATAGAGTAAAAATTAAAAAAACAAGCCTCTTTCCGAAACTCGGTGCAAAGGTATTACTCTATTTTGGATTTGCGTAAATTATTGCTGTTTTATTAAATTTTTTTTTTTACTTGCGCGTTTTTTTGTTTTTTTTCTACATATTTCCAACTTGTACGATGGTTTTACACAAAAAAACAACAAGAATGAAAAAATACACTTTACTACTTTTGGCAAATTTTATTTTTTTTGCTTTGCAAGCCCAAACGGAAAAAGCTACTAAAGACACTACTTATTGGACGAAAGGCTTACAAATTGGTTTAAATTTTAATCAGGCGGCTTTTAGCTCAAACTGGAAAGGCGGCGGGGTTAATTCGGTGGCTTTTGGAGGAATTATTAAGGCAAAAGCCAACTATGCTAAAGAAAAATGGTCATGGACAAACGATCTTTTGCTCGAATACGGCATGGTCAAAAACAAAGGACAGGAAATGCGCAAAACCGCTGACCGCATTTTTTTGGACTCAAAACTGGGCTACCAAATCTCTGCCAAATGGAATTTTTATGCTTCTTTGTCTTTTTTGAGCCAATTTGACAAAGGTTTCAAATACGTTCCTGATGCAGGCGGAATTGAGCGCAGTATCTTAATTTCCCAGTTATTTTCACCCGCTTATATAACCGAGTCCGTAGGTTTGGAATGGAAACCAGTAACGTATTTTGGTATGCGTTTTGGGGCAGGCACGATTCGCCAAACGATTGTGGCGGACAAAGAACTCTACAAAAATGAACCCAGTAATTATGGCGTGCCTATTGGTCAGACGGTTCGAAACGAGTTGGCTTTTCAACTTTTAGCAACTTTTGACAAAAATTTGGCAACAAACCTAAATCTCAAAGCAAGTTATTTGATGTTTGCCAATTACGAAACCTTGGAGGCAACCGACCACCGTTTGGAAATGATTGTTACGGCAAAAGTCAATAAATACATTAATACGACCCTTTCAGGCATTATGCTTTACGACCAAGACCAGGACACACAAATTCAGATTAGTCAGGTCTTGGCTTTGGGTATTTTGTACAGTTTGTAATAAGCCAACATTGGTTTTTGGAAATATCCATAAAAACGCTATTTCTAAAACAAGGGGGCTTGCCCCCTTGTCAAAGCCATTTTAGTTTAAGTGTAAAATTTTATAAGAAAAATGCCTTTAAATACGCCTGAAAGCGTGAATTACTATGGACGAAAAATTCTTTAATATCAACCAGCGTTTTCAGGAATTACGTTTGTTGGTTTCCGAAAATGATTTGAATTTGGCGACACGCCGCCTCATGGATTTCGCTTCCGATTTCGAGATCGACAGGCGTTTGCGCAACCAAATCGTATTTTTGCGTGCCAAATACAACAAAAATGCAAATAAAGAAGAAAATACGAAGCAAGAAGAAAACGATCAACTTTTGCGGGAATTACTCGAACTGCTCGATAGCCTCGAAGCAGATATTTTGTTGCGAAACGCACCCAAAACCGACAGAGAAAAAACTTTTGAACAAGCAAAAGATGATTATTGGCGAAGTCAATATTTGATTTATGACAATGAAGACCAAGTTTTGGCTTTCGAGGGCAAAAATCTTTATAAAAACTATCCTTCTGTAGGTTTTTCGCTGGCAAATATTCACCTAAAACTGCGTTTGGGTGAAATGACAGGCATTGTTGGCGAAAATGGCAATGGAAAAACGACCATGTTACGGATTGCGGCGGGCGATCTCAAAATACATGAAGGCACTTTGCGGTATCCCGCTTTTCAAGTCCCAGACGGAGATTGGTACAAAATAAAACAGCAAATTGCGTTTATTCCGCAACATTTGAAGTCTTGGAAAGGTTTTCTCAAAGACAATCTACATTTTGCCGCCGCCAATCACGGCATTTTTGGGAGTGCGAACGAGGAAATTGTAGAGTTTGTCCTGCACCGTTTGGGGCTTACGCGCTATGCCGAATGTACATGGAATGAGATTTCGAGTGGCTACAAATTGCGTTTCGAATTGGCAAAAGCCTTAGTTTGGCAACCAAAATTATTGATTCTGGACGAACCTTTGGCAAATTTGGACATCAATACGAAATTACTTTTTCTACAAGATATGCGCCTTTTGGCAAATTCAGCCCGAAATCCGATGGCAATTTTATTGAGTTCGCAGCAACTTTACGAAATTGAAAGTGTGGTTGATAATATTTTGTTTCTCAAAAATGGAGAACCTATTTACAACGGAAAAGTAAAGGATTTTGAAAAGAATAGAAATTTTAACACTTTCGAAATAGCGGGCGACTTTGATCGGGCGACACTTTCGCAGGCTTTAATTGGGCTAAAAGATTTCACCATTACAGATACTGGACAAGCATTTTTGGTCGAGGTAAATCGAGAAGTAAGTGCCGACATGTTGCTCAAAATGTTGCTCACTACACCCTACAAACTTTCGTATTTTAGGGATATTAGCCAATCGACCCGCAAACTTTTTTACTAAAAATTGGAAGAACTTAAAATGGAAACGCCTGAAAATGAGTATATTGTCATTCCAAACCCTTTGTACGATGTGGTTTTCAAATATTTGATGGAAGACAATGAAAGTGCAAAAATTTTGATTTCGACTTTGATCAATGAAAAAATTACCAAATTGGTTTTTGAGCCAATTTCTCACGCCGAAAAAATAAAAAATACAGAAAACGAACAAGAAATCAAACTTTTTCATTTGGATTTTACGGCAACTATCGAAAAGCCAGATGGTTCGGAGGAAATAGTCATGATCGAAATCCAAAAGGCAAGTTTGGGAAGTGATATTTTTCGCTTCAAACGCTATATTTCTGCCAATTTCCAGCGAAAAAGAGAGATCGAAATCATTAATCCTGAAACCCAAGTCGTAGAGAAAATTCATTCACCTATTCGTCTTTTGCCTATTTTTATTCTCAATTTCAGGATCGAAAACGAAATTAATGACCTCATTATCAAGACCAATCGGACGAAAATGGGCGTTTTTAGGGAAAAAGCCTTACAAAAAAACAATGAATTTATCGACCATTTGAGTTTCGATATGTGGGTGGTGCAATTACCGAATTTGAGTAAAATTAGCCTTTCGGAATATGCTCAAGACGAATATAAAAGCAAACTCTATACTTTGTTGAAACTGTTTGACCAAACGGCAAAAAAAACGGATAGTTCGCACCGTTTGCTGTTTTTAAGACATACTTTTCCCGCTTTTTTACAACGTCTGATCAACCGTCTGAAATCAGCAGAAGCCGAAAATCCTGATTTGGAAGAACAAATGCACGCCGAAGACGAATATTTGGCAGAATTGGTCAAAAGGGACAATTTGATTAATTTTTATAAAGAAAAATGGCAAAAGGGGCAGGTTTTGATTGAGGAAAAAGAACAGGCAATTTTGGAAAAAGAACAGGCAATTTTGGAAAAAGAACAGGCAATTTTGGAAAAAGATCGGCTTATTCTTGACTTGGCAAAATCCTTAAAAGAAGTGGGTTTTTCGATTGAACAAATTCAGGAAAAAACGGGGTTGGCAAGGTACATCATTGAAAATTTGTAAAAAAACACATAAATCGTATGCAAAAATCGACTTTACTGCACCTGCGTATTCCTTTTTCTTTCTTTTTGATGCCCATTTTTTTGTTTGCCTTGAGCATTGCTGATAGCATCGATATTGCGGCGGCGGGTGTGGCATTTGTGGCTTTGCACCTCTTTGTCTATCCTGCGAGCAATGGTTTCAATTCCTATTATGATCGGGACGAAAAAAGCATTGGTGGCTTGAAAAATCCGCCTGTGGTGAGTTTGGAATTGCTTTGGTTTTCTTTATTTTTTGATTTGTCGGCTTTGTTTATGCTTTTTTTTATAAGCAAATATTTGGCTTTGGGCATTCTTATTTATGGTCTTATCTCGAAAGCCTACAGCCACCCTGCTATTCGGTTCAAAAAATTTCCCATTTTAGGACTTCTTTCTGTGGCTATTTTTCAAGGCGCTTGGATCGTGCTTGTTATCTATCAGGCAGTTATGGGACTAAACTTTACGGAACTTTTTGCCGATCAAAAAGTCATTTCGGCGGCAGTTCTGGCTACGCTTTTACTTTCGGGTTCGTACCCCATGACCCAGATTTACCAGCACGAAGAAGACGGAAAACGCAAAGACTTGACCATGAGCCGTTTATTGGGCATTCGAGGCACTTTTTATTACACTATGTCGGTTTTTGGTCTGGCGGCGGCGGGTTTTGCTTGGTTTTATCTCACCTATTATTCTTGGAATGAGGCTTTGACTTTTGTGGTCGCTTTGTTCCCTGTTTTGGTATTTTTTCTGCGCTGGTTCAGAAAAGTTTGGAAAGATGAAAGCGAAGCCAATTTTGAAAATACCATGCGCCTAAACCTGATTTCGGCAGTTTGTCTAAACCTCTTTTTTGGACTATTGATTTATTTTCAGAATTAGAGAATCGAAATTTGGTAAAAATTGCATATATTTTGCATATTGCTTATGTTTGGCATAAGAAATGATATTTCTAAAAAAAAAGCCTTTTCTTGGTTGTAAAATTCTCATAATCAATAATTTACGTAAATGAAATACCATAAAGCCAAAACTTCAGTTTCGCGCCAGTTCAATCTCTACGCTATTATTTTAGCGGTGTTGATTGTGTTGAGCTACGTACTGCATCGTCAAAATTGGGCAATTATGTCTGATTTTGTTACTATTTTGGCTTTTTTATTATTAATAGGTTCATATTTTATTTTAAATAAATACTATATTTCACCTTTACAACAGTTAAGTGAGGCTTTGGAAAAACTTTTGGCAGGTTCGCCTGACGAAAAAATAAATGAAAAATTACCCAACGAAATGGGCTTGATTGGCTATTATATCAATCGTTCGAATTTATATTTGAAAAGAACGGCAGACTTGATAGAAGATTTGGGAAAAGGGCAAAAAAATAAAAATATCACTTTGATTGACGAAGATAAAGACCTCGACAGTGCTAATAATTTGACAAAGGCTATTAGAACTTTACAAGAAAGAATAGAATTTTATGTAGAAAACGAACACGAGCAAAAATGGGTAGCGGAGGGTTTGTCCAAATTTATTGAAATTTTGCGTTCAAACCACGAAGACCTTGATAAACTGTACGATACAATTATTGCCAGTTTGGTGCGCTACCTTAATGCTCATCAAGGCGGACTTTTTTTGGTTGAAGAAGATGAAAAAAATCAAATCGTGTTAAATATGGTCGCTTGTTATGCTTATAATCGTAAAAAGTTTCTCAAAAAACAAGTTCATATAGGCGAAGGTTTGCTTGGACAATCCTATTTGGAAAAAGAATCTATTTATTTGACCGATATTCCTCACGATTATGCCGAAATATCATCGGGCATTGGTGAGGCAAAACCGCGTGCCGTGCTGATCGTTCCTTTGAAAATCAATGATATGGTGTATGGTATGCTCGAAATTGCTTCCTTCTACGAACTTCCACAATATAGGGTCAATTTTGTTATTCGATTGGCGGAAAATATTGCCTCTACGATTGCCAGCACCCAAAACGTAGATAAAATTAGAAAATTGCTCACCGAAGCCGAATTTCAACGCGAACAAATGCGAGCGCAAGAAGAAGAAATGCGACAAAACGTAGAGGAACTGACCTCAACACAAGAAGAAATTCGCCGCAAGCAGGACGAAATGGAAAAACTAAATCAAAGGCTTATGTCAAATGAATCGGTTTTGAAAAAAGCCCTAACCCAAACACGCGAACGAGAACAAGAAATGGAAAAACAAAAAATAGTTTTGGAAGAAAAACAAACCAATCTTGAGGTTTTGAACCAACGGCTTAAGGAAAGCGAATCAATCCTAAAATCGGCATTCGAACAGGCAAAAGAGCGCGAACAGGCAAGCGCAGAGCAGGTCAAAAAAATGGCTGAAAATGAAAAAGCCTTGCAGGACAAAATACAAAATTTGGAAACCAAAATCAAGCAATTAGAAAATACCCATCGAAAAAAATAGATACTCAAACTTCTGCATGACATCGCCCCAACTTTGGATCAAAAGCTATAAAAAACGCTTGTTTGAGTTGCAAAAAGCTGATTTTGAAGCCTTTGCCTTAGAAGCCTTTGCTTTCCAAGCCCAAAATAATCCTATTTATGCCCAATATTTACGCCAGATTCGATGCGATTGGCAGAAAATAAATTCCCTTCATAATATTCCATTTTTGCCGATTGATTTTTTTAAATCTTTCGAAATCCGAAGTAGCCCCTCCCTTATTCAAACGGTTTTCGAGAGTAGCGGAACGACAGGACAAGTTCGAAGCCGACATTTCGTCAGTGATTTGCCTTTTTATCAAAACCTCGCCAAGCAAATTTTTGAGAATTTTTACGAAAAACTCGAAAACTATGAAATTCTTGCACTTTTGCCTTCTTATGCCGAACGCCAAACTTCCTCTTTGGTTTTTATGATCGACTATTTTATGCGTTTTGCAGGTTCGCAATCAGGATTTTATTTGTACGATCAAGCAAAACTCTTTGAAAAACTTATTTTCTTACAGAAAGAGAACAAAAAAATACTATTAATCGGGGTTACTTTTGCCCTTTTGGATTTTGCGGAAAGCTACGAAATAAGCCTCAAAAACGCCATAATTATGGAAACAGGCGGCATGAAAGGCAGACGAAAGGAGCTTTTGAGAGAGGAAGTGCATGAAATTTTACAAAAAAGTTTTGGCGTGCAAGCCATTCACTCCGAATATGGCATGACCGAACTTCTATCGCAGGGCTACGCCCGTTCGGGTGGCTGGTTCGAAATGCCCGTTTGGGCAAGCGTTCTGCTTAGAGAACCTTCTGATCCATTTTCGATGAGTTCAAAAATCCGAAACGGCGGAATCAATGTGATCGATTTGGCAAATATCGAAACTTGTTGCTTTATCGAAACCCAAGACATTGGGCGTTTGAACGCAGATTCTTCTCAATTTCAAGTTTTGGGTAGATTCGATCAAGCAGAAATCAGAGGTTGTAATTTGATGATGGTTTGACAGACTCAAAATAAAATAATTTTATGTATAAACGAACATTAAAGTTTATGAATAAAAGTAAAACGCCCTCGTAGGGTGTTTATAATAGTTTGAAAATCAATATATTAGCATACTCTAAAGGGTATGCTACAGATTTATTCATAAACTTCATTCTTGTTCGTTTATTTGGCGAACAGGAATGTTCGCCTTACAAAAGCAGTTTTAATTCTTAGAAAGTAATTATTTCTTATTCAATAGCACACAATAATCGGGTTGGATCGCTACGATTCCCGCTTGGGTACTGGAAAGTTCGGTAAAATCACTGATAATTTTGCAATCTATTTCCTGCAAAACCGCAAAATCCTCCGTTCGGCGCACCAAAATTTGGTCATCTGCGGGTTCGAAAATCAAGCCATGATGGACATTGCTGGCTTTATAGGCAAAATATTTCAAATTTTCGAGGTCAATATAGGCTTGCATTTTGGCTTGCAAATTTTGCACCGTTCCGTAAGCGTACAAAATAGCGGTTTCTTTGTTTGGGTTATAATTTCTATAAGCCATAAGTAATTGATTATCAAGTATTTTCAAATCTTGAATCGGCAAAGGCGAAAGAACGGTTGAAAGTGTTTTTCCTGAATGATAGAAGAAATATTGCTGTCCGCCAACCTGTTGCCACAAAGCCCCTGACCGTATTTGAAAGCCTTTTCCAAAAACAGGAGTCTGCTCAATACGAACAAAATCCTTGTTGGTTTCGTCTAAATAAAGCATTTTCAAAAATTCGTCCTCTACAATCGCCAAAATATTTTTGTATTGTGTCCATTGACTTTCTTTTTTAAATTGAAAATTATTCAATCGTTCCCAATCGTTTTGATTTCTCAAAACCCACAATTCCATTCCTTTTTGTGCCAACACTTCTTTTTCACCAATCCATACTTGATCGGCTTCTTTTGCCGAAAATTCGTGTTTTAAAACGGTATAACCGTAATTTGAGCAATCAAAAACCAAATAACGTTGGTTGGTTTTGACCAAGAGGCGATTTGTGATGGCAAAACTATCCCTGATCTGTTCGCCTTGAGTAAGTTCGAAAATGGGCTTGATCAATAAATCAGCTTTTTGTGCCGTTTGGGTTTGCATTTTTTGCAAAGGCTGTGCCTGAACAGGTTGTTGATCGGTTTGGATCAAAAAACGATTGCCTTTCATAAAAATATCCTCAAATTGGGTTTGTAAAGCGGGAACCACAATCGGCACGAAACATTTGGGTTTGATCAGGTCAGGATCGGGAGCAAAAACAGGCACTTTGTAGATCATGCGTTCCGCCAAACTTCTAAGGGTTTTATGCACGCCTTTGAAGGGATGCGTGTGCGTGAGCAAATTGAAAGCCAAAATGGAAAGAGCAAAATAATCACTTTCGGGGCTTACCTGACCGCCGTAGAGGCGATCCCGAATTTCGTCAAGCATGA
>JAAFHK010000062.1:11926-13959 GCA_013297565.1 Cytophagales bacterium | reverse complement strand
AAATGCTTAAATTGTTTGGGCAAAGGTTGTATACTATACTCAAAACTCTTATAAATTACACATTTTAAAAATTGTAAAATATTGATTTTCAACCTTGTAAGGTCTTTAAGACCTTACAAGGTTATACAGTTTTTAGTATAAAACTAAAATGGTTTTCACGTAAAAACGAACATTCTTGTTCGTTTCTGTGGCGAACAAGAATGTTCGCCGTACAAAACCAATTTTGATTGAGTATAAATTTTCAAACCTTGTACTTTTCACATGACAAATGTAGTATTTTTTCTGATTTGTAAATAAAATCTAAGGAAGATCGATGCTTAGTGAGCAAAGATGAATTAGGAAATTTGTGGGTTTCATGGGTTTTGGAAAAGAAAAAATGATGGGCTAAGGTAGAAAGAAGATAGGGAAAATTTACGTTTTTGTTCCTTGTTTATTGTACTTTTGTAAAAAACTACGACAAAATGGCAAAAGATATTTTTCATGAAACTGTTAAAATAGCCCTACAAAAAGACGGTTGGACAATTACAGCCGATCCGCTTACATTAAAATTGAGCAAACGTAAAATTTTTATTGATTTGGCGGCGGAAAAATTAGTTATGGCTCAAAAAAATAATCAAAAAATTGCCATAGAAATTAAAAGTTTTGTGGGGTTTTCGCTTTTGACCGATTTTTATCACGCTTTAGGGCAATATCAACTCTATTTTTTAGCCCTCAAAAAAGAATACCCTGATTGGACTCTCTATTTAGCAATGCCCGCAGAAACCTATCAAATCTTACAAAGTGATGATCTTTTAGCCGAGTTTTTGGGTGAATTACAACTGCATTATTTGATTTTCGATACTACTAAACAAGAAATAAAACAATGGATAAATTAGCTCATTATCAGGAACTTATAGAAAAAAAACTACTCGAAATCCAAGCCATGTTAGCCCAAGACGAGGACTGTGAGGCTTTGCTTTGCATAGACCGCCAAAGAGGGCAATATATTCTTATGTCCGATGGTTGGTACAAAGGGAATCGGCATTATCACCCCATTGTGCATTTGGAAATAAGACCTGATGGCGAAGTATGGTTACGGGCGGACAATACGGACTTGGCGGTGGGGAACAGCCTGATCGAACAAGGCATCGAAAAACGTGATCTCGTTCCTGCGTTTTATTCGCCTACCATGCGAGAATATGCCCAAAAAGCCAATGGGCTAAAATGAAAACGATTTAAGCTGTGCGAAAACAGACGATTTCGTTGATTAATCCGCCAAAATGATCGAACATTGATGGTTTGGTGAGGTATTTCTTAGGCATTGTTGAAATCTTGTAAAAGATCAGAAATGTGCGGACTAATTCGATAAAAAGGCGTTTGGACACGCCCAAGTATTCTGCACATTGCCCCAAAGATAACTTGCCCATTTCGTAGAGTTTGCTTACCAAAGCCCATTTTACTTCGGTATCTGATACTTCTCAAAAACTCGGAATGTCTAATAAAATTTGTCTGATCTGCATAGAATAGATTATTTTTTGCACAAAGATAGGGAAAGAAACCCGTTTTTCTGTAAAAAAAGAGAGGGAAAAACAAGAAAACCCTACCCTCGGCGTATCGGTGCTTACGGTAAAGTACCCTCGATATGAAGGTTCGGAACGAGGTTGAGGTGATGGGGTAATTTTAGAAATTCTATTTTTAAAGAGGTGAAGGAGAGTTGCTGTTGTTCAAATTCTTTTTACTATGTTAAAAAGTATAAGTAGTAAATAGTTTTTTTTATCTTTGTTACGTTATTGAATAAAATTATGGTTACATTTATGAGTTGAATCCAAGGAGTTTTTTAAAGATTGTGAATTATTAAAATATTCCCCTTCTAAATTCATATTTTCAGAAAGGGACTCTACTTTTTTCCTTTTAAGCCTCTAATAAAAATCTCTAAAGCCTGCACTTGCATAGGTTTAGGGCGATCTCCTTGTTCTATTCGGTACATAATTTCTTGCCTTAGGGTACTGTATTGATAATTAGGATGCTTTTCGAAATGAGCATCTAATATCTCT
>JAAFHK010000062.1:0-11916 GCA_013297565.1 Cytophagales bacterium | reverse complement strand
TCTATCAACTGTACAAAATTGCTTTCTTTCAGCAGTTTAAGCAAATGTTCCAAGTCCATATCCATATTATTTTGATTGTTTGGTAAATCTGTTAATTTATTTCCTAATTTCCAATTATTCGAGGCGGTGTTTGCTTGCATTTCCCAATAAAAATCGCCTTTGTACTTGGTTGCGAGGTTTGCCTTGTATTGGGCTTGTATGGCAAGTACGCTTTCTTGCCATGCTTCTTGAATGGTCATTTGTTCGCCTATAGCATGGTAAAACCTATAGACCAGTGCCAATAGCATTTCGTCATCATATACTTTGCCTTTCGTGCCTACTGCCGAAATGCCTTTCGTGGCAAATTTTTGGGCTATTTCTTGGGTGTTGCAGGCATTCAAGAATACGAATTGCAGATTTTTTCGCCCACTCAAAAGTTCCACCAAAGCCTCCGCATCTATAAAATCTTGTCCGCCTTCTTCGGTCTCGAAAACCAACAAATCCTTGTCGCCATGCCCCCCAAAATGCAACAGAGCCAATCGATCTCTGTAGCGGACATCTTGCGTGAGGTCGAGCAGTTTCTTGAAATCCATGTTATAAAGGATTTCTATTTCACACAAACCTTGTTTTTCGGCATTTTTCAATACGTTTTCTATCGTATCGAGTTCTTTGGGCAAGTTCCGCAAGTTTCTGCTATAATCATTCCGATCATTCGCAAAAGTAAAAAGAATAATAGGTTTCATGGGTTTGGGATTTTTAGGGCAAAAAATTGTGCCTTTGCCAGTCAAAAAACTACAAAGGCTATTCATTTTTTCTATTCTTCTTCCTCTTTCTTAGCAAAAAATTTCTCAAAAAAAGGAATTTTTGTGGGTTCGTGTTCCAAATATTTACCAACTCGTTCTATAAATTCCTCGCAAGCATTGTCAGGATTGGGTGTTTTCATAAAATTTTCACCAATCAAAAATCCGTCAAATCCTGCTTTTTTGAGTTGGACAATCGTTTCTGCTTTGTGGATTCCACTTTCTGAAATCTTGGCAAACTGGTTTGGGATTTTATCAACCAAACCAAGCGACAGGTCGAGATCAACCGAAAAAGTTTTTAAATCCCTATTATTTACGCCCACCACGTCTATAGTGTCGCAAATCCAGTCGAGTTCGGTTTCGGAATGAATCTCAAGAATTACCTCAAGCCCAATGCTTTTTGCCAGACGGCTCAAATCACGTACTTCCTCTTTTTTCAAACAAGCCGCAATGAGCAAAAGAGCATCTGCTCCAATGGCTTTGGTTTCGAGAACTTGGTATTCCTCCACAATAAAATCTTTTCGCAAAATAGGTAATGAATTGAAGTTGCGCGCTAAAAGCAAATCCATAATTTTACCCCCAAAAAAAACTTTATCAGTCAGCACCGAAAGGGCAGTGGCACCTGCTTTTACGTAACCAGTCGTAACTTTTCGAACCTTTACCGTGTCATTGATTATGCCTTTAGAAGGCGATTTTCGTTTAAATTCGGCTATAATTCCTGTCGGGCTTTCTTTCAAAGCCTTTTTGAAAGAAAAAACAGGGCGCTCGAAAAAGGCGGTTTTAGTAAGCGTTTCTTGCGGATAAAGTTCTTTTTTTTCGGCTGTTTCCGCTTGAGTGTTCGCTACTATTTTCTCTAAAATATTACGCATATTATTTTGGTGCAAATTTCGTATTTGATATTTTTTGCGCCGCAATTTAGCCAAATTCTTTAGAACTTTAGAAGGTATTTTTTGTGGTTTTATGATTTTAAAGGTATTTTTGAATCAAGAAAATACAAAAGCGGAAAAATGTATGGAATTCGAACTTAGTCAGGATTTTTTAGATCAGTTTGTGGTTTATATCGAGGCAAAAAATATGTCGGCAATCGAGCAAATAGCCGATGATCTTTATCCTGCGGATTTAGCTGTTATTCTTGCCGAACTCGAATACGAACAGGCAGAATGGGTCTTAAATGGTTTTGAAAAAAGCCTTTCTGCCAAGATTATTAGTATTTCAGAAACCGAAGTGCGCTCAAAAGTTTTGGAACGCATGAGTCCTGAAACGATTGCCCCGCTGGTTTCAGAAATGTATTCGGACGATGCTGTAGATGTGCTGAATGAGTTAAAAGTGGCTTTTCGGGAAAAAATTATTGCCCTTTTGGATACAGAGATGGCGGCGCACGTGGTCGATTTGCTCAAATATGATTCCGATTGTGCGGGCGGTTTGATGGCAAAAGAGTTGGTAAGGGCAAATATTCATTGGACAACGCAAGAATGTATAGAGGCTTTTCGGGAGCAGGCGAAGGATATTGCCAAAATTTATGCTGTTTATGTGGTCGATGATCACGACACGCTTCTGGGGCGAATCTCATTGAGTAGTGTCATTTTGGCAAAACCTGAAACAAAAATAGCGGAAATTTATACAGACGAAGTGATTTATTCGCACGTACATGATCACGCCGAAGATGTAGCGAACCAGATGCAAAAATACGATTTGGTGAGTATTCCTGTCGTAAATGCCCAAATGAAACTTCTGGGAAGGATTACGATTGATGACGTGGTTGATGTCATTACCCAACAGGCGGATACAGATTTACAGGCGATTGCGGGTATTTCCGAAAATGTAGAAGAAGATGACACCATTTGGAAACTTTCTTGGGCGCGTTTGCCTTGGCTTTTGGTGGGTATGATGGGCGGGCTTATGGGCGCGCAGTTTATTGGACAGTTCGAAACCGAACTCTTGCTTGTGCCTGCGATGGCGTTTTTTATCCCTTTGATTACGGCTACAGGCGGAAATGTGGGCATTCAATCCTCTACCATTGTCGTCCAATCTTTGGCAGAAGGTGATGGCTTACAGCAGTCTATCGGTCTGCGTTTGCTAAAAGTTTTTGGCGTAGCTTTGATCAATGGAGTCGTCATTGCGGCGGTAGTTTTTGGATTTAATTTGTTTTTTATCAAAAAAACTGGCTTGGCTTTGGTCGTTTCGACAGCCCCTTTTTCGGTTGTCATTTTGGCATCAATCATGGGAACGATTACTCCCCTGATTCTGAACCGTTTAGGAATCAATCCTGCTTTGGCTTCGGGTCCCTTTATCACCACCGCCAACGATTTGCTGGGTTTGGCAGTTTATTTCATGGTCGCAAAATTATTATATGGTATATGAGAATATTACTAATTGTATTTTTACTATTTCCCCTGTTTTTAGTAGCACAAAAGGAAGATCAAGGCGTTCCCTCGAATCCGAATCGCTTAGAATTTGAGGATATTTACAGAGAAGATGGCTACCGTCTTTTGGGTTTGGGAAGCCGCGGCGTGTATTTGGGGACAAATGTCCGAAACGGCTTTTTTGGGAATAAAAACCGCTGGACTTTTTCTCTTTATGATACCACTTTCAAATTGGTTTGGCAAAAAGATGCCGAAATGCCCAAAAAACGCTATTATACCGCCCGACATTTTGACGGAGATTTTATGTATGTGCTGTATTCGAACTACAACAAAGAGGATTATTATTTGTTAAAACTCAATACCCAAACGACCGAAACCGAAGTCATTGATTTTTTTGGGTTAGAAAAAATGGAAGTCCAACAAATGGTAGTGGTGAATAATATTTGTTTTTTGGCAGGCTCAATCAAAAGGCAGGCTTTTGTGATGCGGATCGACCTCAAAACCAAAAAATCCAGAATGTTATCGAGTTCGATGAGTAAAGAATCGAGCATTTTGGACATGGTCAAAGACAGCAAAAACCAATTATTGCATCTGCATATTTTGAATCAAAAACGCGGCGATAATTCTTTTATGGTCAAAACTTTTGACTGGGACGGCAATCTCCAATATGATTTTGTGGTAAAAAACGACTCTGAAGAAGACAAAAATCTTTTGACAGGGCGAGTCAATATGCTCGATCTCGATAATCATCTGGTTGTGGGTGTTTATGCCGAAGGCGCTGGCGTGCTGGCGGCGGGCATTTATATTGCCAAATATGTCCAAAAAAAGCAAAAATTTATTCGTTTTTATCCTTTTGGCAAACTGCCCAATTTATTCAATTATTTGCAAGAAAGAGAGAAAAAACGAATGGAGGAAAAACGAGGAAAAAAGAACCAAAAAGGCAAAGAATTGGACTTGGAATACCGCTTAGTGATGCACGATTTGATCAAACATGGTGATCAGTTTGAGATCGTAGCCGAAGCCTACTATCCTGTCTATCGAACGGAAAGCGCCTACGGAATGTATGGCGGTATGCGAGGCTGGACACCGCGCAGTAGCACCGTTTTTGACGGTTACGTTTATACGCACGCCATTGTAGCGGGTTTTGATAAAGAAGCTAACTTGCTGTGGGACAATACTTTAGCTATCAAAAACATCAAATACAAAGACCTTCGGCGAATATTTACTTTGCAATCCGAAGAAGCGGGACAAATGCGTTTGAGCTACGGAGTGGGAGGAGTTGTCAGAACCGCACGCATTTGGGAAAGTCAAATATTGGAACAAAAAGAGATAGGTTTGCCCAAGAAATATCCTTCAGATCGGCTTCGGGAAAGCTACCAGAATTTTTCAACGCATTGGTACGGCAATACAACTTTGGTTTGGGGTTTTCAGCGCCTCCGCAATGCGGGCGACCGAAATGTAAAATCCAATCGAAATGTTTTTTACCTGACAAAAGTTAGGTTTTAGCTAATCCCAAAAAATTATTACCGCCTTTGCAGGTCTTTTGACCTGCAAAATTTACTTTTACACCCAGACCGCAAAAATTTCTTTCTCTTTGTGTTTTATTAATTCTTCTCGCCAAGTGGGTTTTTCCCGATCATCAAAAATCAAAAGCCAACCTTTTTCTACATTGTGTTTTTCCAAATAATCGGCTAATTGGTTCAAGCCTTTTTGGTGTGATTTTTCTCCCCGCCAAATTTTCAATTCAATAATGTATTTCCATGCCAAATACGTAACCACAATATCCAAACGTTTTTCTTCTGAAGTTTCGACCTCTTTAAAATCATGTCCTTGTCCGTTCAAAATGGGTTTCAAAAAAGCCAAAAAAATCAAACGCCATTCTCTTTCGATCAATTCATTATTTCGTTTGCTGTATTGTTCTTTCATAAATTGTTGGAATTTGCGCAAGACACTTTCCAAGTCCAAACTGCCATCGTCATTGGTAAATTGGTCGCCTAAATACCGACTTCCGCCAATACTTCCTTCCTCTATTCTGCGAACCGTCATGTAATTATAAATTCTTTGCTGGTAAATTTGATTGTGAATTTTCAGATTGCCATTTTCTTTAAAAATTCCATACATTGTTCCCAAACGTATAAGCGGAGAGTCAGGATTAAAAGGTATGCTTTCGGCATTGATCAAAAGCCGATAGGTAAAATTGTATAAATCTGTATTATTTTCTAAATTTTTGATCAAACTGTCAAAATTGGTGTTGTTTTCTTTCAAAAGCAATTGCACACTTTTTTCCAAGTCTGCTAAAGTCCATTCGTTTTTGTCTTCTTTTTGTGGTAAAATATCTTCGGCAATCGTTTTACAGAGTTTGGAAACTAAAAAAGGATACCCTGAAGTATAATAATATAATTTTTGGGCTATTTCTTCATAATTTATTCGGACATTTTCCGCTTCGCTGTATTGTTTGAGCATAAAAATAATTTCATCAGGACGAAATTCCATTTCCACTTTAAAATCAGTCGCAATATTCCAAGGGCTGTTGTACTGGGCATCATCGGGATTTCGAAGTTTGAATTTCAGGGATTTGATGTCATGCACACCCGCCAAAACAATGCTGTGAAAAGTGTGGTGCTTGGGCAAATCACGACTTAAAAACTTGGTGCGTAACATTCCCAAGAGATACAAAAAAGGTTCATAATTACTACTCGCATCAACCTCATCAATCAACAAAACAAGGCGTTTAGCGGTCATTTTTACAATTTGTGTAATTCGTTCGGAAAGGTCATCAAGGGTTTCAATAGCGGCTATTGTTTGTATTTGCTCCTCAGAAAAACCATCATTTGCTCTTTGCAATTCCCCTTTTAATTCTTTGAAAAAAAATTGGGCAAAAGCATCAGATGACTCATAATGACTCTGACTAATTCCTTGAAAGTTCATGATAAGCGGCAAATAATTTTCATTTTTTTCCAACTCTCGCAATAGGGCAAAAAGCATGGTCGTTTTTCCGTATTGGCGCGGGCGATTGATGACAAAATATTTGCCACGTTCTACAAAATCCATAATCCCCGCAAAACGGCGGCTGTCGTTCATCATATAATGCTCCTTGGGACGGCAAGTGCCTGTAATATTGAAATCTTTTTTCATGATTTTTCTTTTTATTTGGACAAATATAGAATTTTTATCGGAAAAGATATTCTATCAAGCCCCTTAAGTATGGTTAGAAAGGCAAAAGTTAGGCTTTAGATAAATTCGTGCTTTCAAAAAAAAATATTTTAACGCAAAATATTTAATCTTTAACAAAAATACACGATTTTTATATTCTCAAAAATGGTTATGCCCATACCACCAAATTTCTTTTTATCATGTGGAAAAAATTAGAATCTCAAATGAGGCTATATTTTGGTTTTTCGCAAACCGAAGTGCGTGGAACGCTGGTTCTGCTAATGGTTTTGACTCTTTTGCTGATCGTGCCTTTTTTTCTCAAAGAATGGAACAATTCGGTAACAAGTGAAACTTTGCCTGCTACAGAGCAACAAGCTTTGGAACAAATAAGTAAAGAATTGGAACAGAATCTTGCTATTGACAGTGTTCAAAAAAGTTATGAAAAACATATTGAGCAAAAACCGCAAATTCAACTTTTTACCTTCAATCCCAACCTGATCAGTGTGGAGGATTGGAAAAAACTGGGTATCGATTCGAAATTGGCAAATCGAATCCAAAAATATACCCAAAAAGGCGGACGTTTTCGCATAAAAAGTGATCTGCAAAAAATTTATGGCTTTCCAACAGACAGCTATGAAGCCCTTTTTGCTTATATCGACCTGCCCGAACAGGTAGTCAAGGAAGAAAAAATATATGCTTCGAATGCCCAAGACAAAAATAATTCGTACGATAAAAAGGAAGAAACCACGCCTGCGGCAAACTATTCACAAAAAAAGCCTAAACAAATCCCAGCCTTGAGCATCGAACTCAACGAAGCCGACACCGCCACTTTAAAAAAAATAAAAGGAATTGGCAATGTACTTTCCGATCGAATTGTACGATTTCGTGATAAAATAGGCGGTTTTCATTCCATTAATCAGCTTGAAGAGGTCTATGGTTTGGAGGGCGAGGTGCTTGATGAAATGAAAAGAGTCTGCCGTTTGGACACCAACACGAATATTCAAAAAATAAACATTAATAGCGCAAACGAAAAAAATTTGGCGGCACACCCCTACATAAGCCCACCTTTAGCCAAAATAATTATTAATTACCGAAAACAACACGGAAAATTTAGTGAAGTAGCAGATTTACATCAAATCAAAGGCATAAGTCACGAAGTGATTGATAGAATCGCCCCGTATTTGAGTTTCTGATAAATATTTTTCTGTGGCGAACAAGAATGTTCGCCCTACAAAACAAACCAATTTGGCTTCAGTACAAAAGCCTTTCCAAAAGAAAAGGCTTTTTACTTTTTATACTCAATCAACGAATGCTTTTGTACGGCGAACATTCTTGTTCGCCCAGAAACGAACAAGAACTTCGTTTTGCGACCAAAACCAATTTAGTTTCAGTATACAACTTAAAATTCTGTTACAGAATTATCCTACACTTCCTTCCAAACTAATTGCCAAAAGTTTTTGGGCTTCGACCGCAAATTCCATCGGGAGTTGGCTCAAAACCTCTTTGCAATACCCATTGACTATCAAAGCAACAGCTTGTTCGGTCGGGATTCCACGTTGATTGCAGTAAAATATTTGATCTTCGCCTATTTTGGAGGTCGTAGCTTCGTGTTCGACTTGGGCGCTGTGATTACCAACTTCTATGTACGGAAAAGTATGCGCCCCGCATTGGTCACCCATCAATAGCGAATCGCATTGCGAAAAATTGCGAGCGCCTTCGGCACGTTTCATCACTTGGACTTGTCCTCTGTAGGAGTTTTGGCTTTTTCCTGCCGAAATTCCCTTCGAAACTATGCGGCTACGGGTATTTTTGCCAATATGAATCATTTTAGTCCCAGTGTCGGCTTGTTGGCGGTGGTTCGTTACGGCAACCGAATAAAATTCGCCTTGCGAATTATCACCTTTTAGGATACAACTTGGATATTTCCAAGTAATTGCCGAGCCTGTTTCTACCTGTGTCCAAGAAATTTTTGAGTTTGTACCCGCACAAATGCCTCTTTTGGTTACAAAATTATAAATCCCACCTTTGCCTTCGGCATCTCCAGGATACCAATTCTGGACTGTCGAATATTTAATTTCGGCATCATCATGGGCAATGAGTTCGACCACAGCGGCGTGCAGTTGGTTTTCGTCACGCATCGGGGCGGTGCAGCCTTCCAAATAACTTACATAAGAGCCTTTTTCGGCAATTACTAAAGTGCGTTCGAACTGTCCTGTATTGGCGGCGTTGATTCGGAAATAAGTCGAGAGTTCCATAGGGCAACGAACGCCTTGCGGAATATAGCAAAACGAACCATCACTAAAAACAGCCGAATTGAGAGCCGAAAAATAGTTGTCTGCCACAGGCACGACCGAACCCAAATATTTGCGGATCAGATCGGGGTGTTCTCTTACGGCTTCACTCATGGAGCAAAAAATAATGCCCATTTCCCTTAAAGTTTCTTTGAAAGTAGTGGCTACCGAAACGCTATCGATAACGGCATCGACCGCTACGCCTGTTAAGCGTTTTTGTTCGTTCAGCGAAATGCCCAATTTTTCAAAAGTTTTCAACAATTCGGGATCAATCTCCTCTAAACTTTTGTATTTCGCTGCCTGCTTGGGTGCGGAATAATAAATGAGGTTTTGGTAATCTATAGCAGGATAAACCACATTTGCCCATTGCGGCTCGGACATAGTTTTCCATTTTTCGTAGGCTTTCAAACGCCATTCGAGCATCCATTCGGGTTCCTCTTTTTTGGCAGAAAGCAAACGAATCACATCGGCACTAAGCCCTTTGGGAATTTCGTCCGTTTCGAATTGGCTTGTAAAACCGTATTTATATTCCGATTTTGTCAAATCCTCTAATACTTGGTTACTATTGTCCATGCAAATAGAAAAGTTTGTATATTTGGTAATTTCTTTAATTTATTGTTCCAAAAGCCATTTTCGGGCTTTCTCTTTGTCGTCAAAAAAAGTCGTAAATTGTTGAGCAAGGTTATTTTCGTCTATCATTTGCTCAATGGAAAGTTGAGTAATAAACTCTGTACTCATCAGAGCCGCCAATTTGTGTAAATAACCAGCCAAAAGTTCAGAAAAAATATTTTCATGAACCCAATCTTGAACTTCGGGCGAAATAGGAAAAAACAAATTTCGCAAGTCTGAAATAAGGTATTTAGGTCTAAATTGTTTGCAAAAACGCAAAAAAAGCATTGAATTTTCCTTGTATTCCTCAATACTCATATTTTTGGTTTTTGGAAGCCACTCCATTTCCAATAAATTTTCCTTTTCGAAAAACGATATAAGCAAATACGTATTTTCATAAACTTTCATAGTGCTTTTGCTTAAATTGTCAGAGATAAACGAAGTTATCAAGCCGCAAATTTACCAAAAAAATCAACACAATCAATTTTTTATTTAGAATAAATCTGAATAATATACTAAAAACGGTTTGTTTTGTTTTGAGAATTTGATATTTTTATTCAAACATTTCTATTAAATTCAAATTTTATGCAAAAATTTGAGGATATTATGCAGTCACTTTCTCATCATGCGGTGCCGTATTTTATCGATGCGGTTCATTCACAGCACAATCCTCGTCCTTCGTATGCTTGGCTTCGGACTGGTCAAGAAAGAGAAATTTCGTCGAATTCTGGGATAAAAAGGCTGAATTTGCATGGGGCGATGAATGCTCACAATCTTTCGGAAATTTTACTTGTAGAACCAGAGCAGATTAATGCACAAAGTATTCCTAAATCTCAAAGTAATTTTTATTGAGTATAATCAGAGGTCTGATTTATTTTGAAATAGAAAAATACCAAGAATCTTTAGATGGTTTTGCCCAAGTAATTACTCTAAATGATAAAAATACGCCTACCTATCACTAAAGAAGACATATTTATCAATATAAGTACCAATGCTTAATTAATCGAGAGTATTTTTATTTCGAAAGCTACCCCTTTCTGCCCTTGTTTGTGTCCTCACAAACAACTCACAGCGTAGTGTTGTTTGTGAGGACACAAACAAGGGCAGAGTACCATCACCACCATTTGATGTTGTTTGCGAAATAGGAATAAATAGCATTGTATCATTGTGTGTTTCTGCATAATGCTTATAAACGATTCCATATTTCCAACACACATTATACCAATTATCATCACCCAAGAATGATAAGGCTGGGCAAATTCTTTTCCATTATCCGCCGTAATCGTTTGAAATTTCCCTTGTCCATGCCCTCGAAAAATCACAATTAGAGAACGCCTTTCTGAAAGAAAAAATCCAATTATTGGAAGGAAAAATCGTGGATTTAGCCGAAAAAATTGAATTTTTGAAGGAAAAGAAGGGATAATTTTACTCTCTTTCCGATAATTCTACCCATTTCTCTAACCCTTTTTCCGCCAAATCTATTTCTTCTTGCTCAAACTCTCGATATTCGGTTCGATATTTTTAAATAATTCGAGCAGAGTTCTTGATAGTTCGGGATTTTCGATAAGATTTTTTAGGGTGATAATTGAGGAATTTTACGCCAAGCCGAATTTTTTATTTTTTTTTCGTATTTTTGCACCAAAACTGGTTTGCTTAAGAACAGTAACGAACAAGAAAAACATGAAAAAATCTTTTTCTTCTCTCTATCCTTACCTCGCTTGGTGGGTAGAAAATCATGGTTTTATTCAATTAGGGGCTGATGACGAAAACCCAAGTGGAACTATTTTGATGATAGTAGATGAAGGTGGAGTTTGCTGGGAAGATGAGGACAGCGAGACGATTGATCAAGCCCTCAAAGCCGCCGAAAAATATTTGAAAGAAGTTGAATTTCCTGATCGTTTTGACCAAGAAACGATTGATGAGATCGAGAACGGCTAAAATGCCCAAAAAAATTTAATAAAAAATAAAAAATGTTATATCCTGAATATGATGTGATCGTGGTAGGGGCAGGTCATGCGGGTTGCGAAGCCGCACACGCCGCCGCTACGATGGGTTCGAAAGTTTTGCTAATCACTATGAATATGCAAACGATTGCCCAAATGAGTTGTAATCCTGCTATGGGCGGGGTCGCAAAGGGGCAGATCGTTCGAGAAATAGACGCTTTGGGTGGAATGTCGGGCATTATTTCCGATAAAACTATGATCCAATTCCGTATGCTGAACCGTTCGAAGGGTCCCGCTATGTGGAGTCCTCGCTGTCAAAGCGACCGAATGCGTTTTGCGGAAGAATGGCGCTTGGCTTTGGAGGCAAACCCAAATGTGGATTTTTGGCAAGATATGGGCATGGAACTTTTGTTTGAGAAGGGCAAACTCGCAGGTGTAAAAACCCAAATTGGAGTAGAATTTCGGTCAAAAGCAGTCGTTTTGACCAACGGAACGTTTCTGAATGGTTTGATTCACATTGGCGAAAAACAATTTGGCGGTGGAAGGGTAGGGGAGAAGGCGGCAACGGGTTTGACTGCCCAATTAGTCGGTTTGGGATTCGAGGCGGGGCGCATGAAAACAGGTACGCCTCCAAGGGTTGATGGGCGAACGATCAACTATGAGGCAATGGAAGAACAGGCAGGAGATGAAAACCCTTCAAAATTTTCATTTAGTCCTGAAACCCAGCCACTTAGCGAACAAAGCAGTTGTTTTATAACTTATACAAGCCAAGAAGTTC
>JAAFHK010000061.1 GCA_013297565.1 Cytophagales bacterium | reverse complement strand
GACCACACACTACAGCCCACAAACCTATAAAGGAGGCATACAAAATTGGCAAATTACGCAGGATCAGCGAGGTTTGTTGTACGTGGCTAATAATCTGGGACTTTTAGAATTTGATGGTTACAGTTGGCAGCTCTATCCTTTGCCCAATGGCGGCAAGGTGCGTTCGGTGGCGGTGGGGCAGAAAGGGCATATTTATGTAGCAGGACAAAATGAATTGGGCTATTTTTTTCCTGATAATTTGGGGACTTTGCGTTATCATTCCCTTTCCAAAACTTTAGCCCCCAACCAAACCGATTTTGGGGAGGCTTGGGGTATTTATCTCGACCGTTTGGGTACGGTCTATTTTTGTACCTTTCGGTATATTTTTGAGTTAAAAGCCGAACGTTTGTATGCAACGGATACCCAAAAACAGCTTGAATTTTCTTTTATGCTACAAAACGAGTTGTACGTAAATGTTCCCCAAAATGGGCTTTATTTGCTCAAAAACAAACAACTCACCGAAATACCTTCTGGCGATTTTTTTGCAGACAAGCGCATTTCTTGTATGGTTCCTCTCAAACAAAATCAGTTTTTGATTACTACTTTCGAGCATGGGGCTTTTCTCTATGAAAAAGGCGAAATTAGACAATGGGAATTGAATTTGCAGGGTAAAAGCCTTAAAAAACTAAATTACGCCCTTCGTTTGCAGGACGGGCGAATAGCCATCGGGACACAAACGGAGGGCTTGGTTGTAGCGAACCGAAACGGCGAAATAAGCCTACAAATGACACTGGGCAAGGGTTTGAACAGTCGGACTGTACTTTCTTTGTATCAGGATCAAGCCCAAAACTTATGGGTAGGGCTTAATAACGGCATAGACTACGTCGAACTTGCCTCGCCTTTTACCCTCCTCAATGAGGCTACAGGCATACAAGGAACAGGTTATACGGCTTATTTGCAAGGAAACAACCTTTATTTAGGCACAAACAGCGGGGTATATCGTTATTCAAACGAAAAAGGCACGCCAAGTTATGAACCGCTTGCCAAAGGAAACGGATTACAAACATATATAATAGACCAGATAGACGGAGAATTACTGATCGGGGCGCACCAAGGGACGTATGCTTTGCGCAACAATCAAATCGAGCAGATTTCGGCAGAACTCGGTGTTTGGAATTTTATAAAACTGCCCGAAAAACCAAATATACTGCTAAGTGGCACTTACAATGGTTTTATTTTTTATGAAAAAGAAAATGGATATTGGGCTAAAAAAGGAAAAGTAGAAGGCTTGAACGAATCGTCGAGGGTAGTTTTTTCCTCGCCCGAACATATATGGATGACGCATGGCTACAAAGGGGCTTTTAGGCTTACTTTCCAAACAGAAAAACCTCGTTTTTCGGAAATTGCTTTTTATAACCAACAAAACGGTTTTCCTTCCAACAATTTCATTAATGTTTTCAAAGTCCAAAACCGCCCTTTATTTACGTCCCAAAAAGGAATTTTCCAATACGATCCAGAAAAAAAACAGATCTTAGCTTCAGAATATTATCATAAAATATTCGGAAAAGACAGCCATATTCGGTTTATAGAAGAAGACCCCGCAGGAAATCTCTATTTTATCGATGCGGACTATCAAGTGGGGAAAATTACGTTTGACGAACAAAAAAAAGGCAGTATCGAAACTACACTCTTTCGGAAAATAAATGGGTTCATCAATGATGATTTGGAAGCCATTATTTCATTGGATTACGAAAATGTCCTGATTACCGCCAAAGAGGGTTTTGTGCATTATAGCCCTACCCAATCTTTTGATGCCAAACGCCCTTTTGGAGTCATTATGCGAAAAGTGATGAGTTTTGGGGACAGCACACTGCTTGCTTTTGGTGGGGCTTTTACCCTTAAGGACAGCCTTTTGCCCGAACAACCCAAAGAGAAAATTCCAAAATTGCCTTACAATCAAAATGCTTTGCGGTTTGCCTATGCCTCTACTTTTTTCGAGGGACTCGGTCAGATCGAATACCAGTACCGCCTCGAAGGTTTCGAAAAAGAATGGTCGGTGTGGGAAAGTAAAAATTTTAAGGATTATACAAACCTCCCAAAAGGCAATTATACGTTTTGTGTGCGTGCCAAAAATATGTACGGCAGTGTAAGCCCGATGGCTAAATACCGTTTCTCGATAGACGCACCCTGGTACGCTTCTACTTTTGCCTATATTTTGTATACGCTTTTGCTCATCTCGGCTTATGTTTTGGCTTTGTTGTTTTTGCAAAGAAGGCACAAAAAGGAAAAAAAGCAAATCATTACCGCGCAAGCTGTAGTTTTGCAAGCCAAAGAACAGGAACTCGAAACGGTAAGTAGAGAATCGGAAGAAACGATTAATCAGCTCAAGGACGAAAAACTAAAGGCAGAGATCGAACACCAAAACGAAGAACTCGCTACGGCTACCATGCTTTTGGTCAATAAAAATTCCTTTATTACGTCCCTCAAACAGCATTTGGCGGATATAATAGAGAAAAAAGCCGAAGGCAAACAGGCAATAGCAGATAAAGATTTGGAAAAAATGATTAAAGAGATAGACAAACATCTCGCCCAAAACAACGAATGGGAGCAGTTTCAATACCATTTTGACAGAGTGCATGGCGATTTTTCCCGCCGTTTTAGTGAAAAATTTCCCGACCTTACGCCCCAAGAACGCAAATTGGCAACTTACCTGCGCCTCAATATGAGTTCGAAGGAAGTGGCGGCACTGATGAATATTTCGGTCAGAGGAGTAGAAATAAGCCGTTATCGGCTTCGGAAAAAACTAAACCTCGATACGAGTGATAACCTTACGGAGTTTATTTTGAATTTTTGAGGGGGTATGTATTTTTATTTTTTCAAATAAAATAAGTACTGTTTGTAATTAATTTATAATTTCTTTAGTATTGTAATTATAATTTTTTCATTCTAAATCATTAAAAAAATGGACAATAACAACACTAAAGAAAACACTCACTCTATTTCTCAACTTTTTCAAGATGTAAAACAAAAAAAAATTTTACTCCCTGAATTTCAGCGTGATTTTGTATGGGAAGCGAATAAGTCATACGATTTATTTGACTCCTTATTAAGAGATATTTTTATTGGTTCTATCATTTATGGCATACCTTCGTTTTCCATTGCTGTTCGTGAAATAGATGATAGCAAAAATGCAGGTAAAAAAAATAAAAAAAATAAAAAAGAACCTTATACCTTAACTTTGGAAGAAATAAAAATAAAGAAACAAACAGAGGGTATTCGTTTAGTATTAGATGGGCAACAACGTATTACTGCTATATTTAGAGCATTAGAGGGTGTTGATGAAATATGGTTTCGTTCAAAAAATGAAGAGGAATTGGAAATAGACAACAAACCGTATAATAGTTTTAATCTTGAAGAATTGGCAAGTTCTAATAGTGAAAGTTTTGGCGGTAGAGAAGTGGCGGATCGGTTGTGCTTGAAAATATCTGATATTTGGAAAATGTATAAAGATAATGATGATGACGATGAAGTAAAAGAAAAATATTTTAATAAAACCCTCTTTTACAAAGCATACTTACAAAATGCTGAATCTGAAGTCATTCGAAGTTATTTTAAAAAATATAATTATTTAAAGAAAAAATTAATTGAACTTTTACAACAACAAAAGCTCATTTCTTATTATCTTTTAGATATGAGTTTAGATAAGTTCATCACATTTTTTGAAAGAAGTAATACCAAAGGTGTTCAGCTTAATTTCATTGATATTCTTACAGCAAAATTATATACAGGAAATTTCAAACTTAGGCAGGAAATTACAACTTTCGAGAACCAAAATTCAAACTACTTATTTAGTCCTGAACTTGTTGTTCGCACTATTGCTTACTTTGAAAGTGCAGGAAAAGATATCGAACGCAACTATATTCTCACAAAATTAGAGGCAAAACATTTTATAACATGGTGGGATAAAATTTGTCGTTATTATATTGTTGCAGTTGATTTTTTGATTAAAAATAATTTGATAATCAATCAGTCTTGGATGCCCTATGAAAATATGCTAATTCCAAGCATGATATTTTTACATGAAATTGGCGGTGATTTTCACAAAATGAAGCAAAATCAAAAAGAATTTTTTGTTTTGTGGTATCTAAACGCCGTATTTTCACTCAGATATTCAGGTTCATCAAATGAACGAATCATAGAAGATTCTCGAATACTCACTGAAATAGCTAAAAAAGAAAAAATAAGTGATGCTGCATTTTTCAATAAAATAACTAAAAATCAAATCACTAATTCGGACGAATTATACGATTATGATAAAAAAGGAAATGCAATTTATAAAGGCATTTTCAATTTGATCAATTATGATCAAGGTGGATTATTGGATTGGCACAATGATAGCAAATTATCCCTTAATTCAGAATTAGAAGATCATCATATTTTTCCTAAAGGTTATGTAGGAAGAAATAATTTTTCCGAATCCGAAAAGGACAAAGTGGATTGTGTACTAAATCGTACTCTTTTGCCTAAAAAGCTAAATATTTCCGTAAGAGATGCAAGACCCAAATTGTATCTTAAAGAATTTGAAAGTAAAAATCCAAATCTAAGAAAAACACTCGATAGTCATATTTTACCACAAGAATTGGTAGATGGTAACTATGATGAATCTTTCTCGCAATTTCTCGAATGGCGTGCTAAAGCCGTTTTTAATGTTATTGAACGTCATATAATACAAAAAGCAACATCTTTTAAAGATGCCTATTATTTCGATGCGAATACTGATCAATCGACACTTGTAATTTTTGGTGTTTATAAAAAGCAAGAGATACAGGCATCTTACAACAAAAAAAGTGGAACGATTTTGTACAATGATAAAATTTACGACACGCCAAACGCAGCGGCGCAACAAGCAAAAGTTGATAAAGGCGCAAGTAAAGATAATACTGAAAATGGTTGGAGTTTTTGGAAATATTTGGACGATAATGGAGATAAACGCAGCATTAGTGATTTTCGTCCAAAAAAGAAATCCTAAAAATCAGCTTTAAGACTTGCCTTGTACGTAAAAATGCGTACGAGGCAAATTTTTCGTAATACTAAAACGAAATACCAATTTCCTGATAAGCAATCATGACAATGGCTAAAATAGCCAAGCCGATCCCAAACCAATTCAAACCAATCAATCTTTCACCAAAGAACAGAAGCCCAACAAAAGTGCTTAACAAAATGACCGAAATATTGAAAATAGGGAACAAAAAAGCCCCATCATTTTGGAAAGCCGAAATGGTTTTGAAGAAAAAATAATAAGAAAAATAATTGGGAACGCCCAAAACAATACCCGCAACAATATTCCTGAACCGAATAGGCTGTTTTTTGACAAGAAATTGGTACAAAACCATGCTGAAACCCGCCAAAAAAGCAAAAAAAGTAAGAAAAATAGGAAAAATTTTTGCTTCGGCTTCGGTCTGAAAAAGCATATTGGCATAGTTAAAAGCGGTATCGACCAAGCCACTCAAAACAAAAATCAAGAGAGGTAAAAAATATTGATTCTCGGCTTCTTGCTGTTCTACGGCATCGGTTTTTCGATAAACACTCAAAAAAATAGCAAACAAGGCTAAAAACAAACCTCCATAATTCCAAATATCGAAACTTTTGCTCATATTTTTGAAAACAAAAAGACTGAACAAAACAGGAATTATTAGCGAAGTCCGAACCGCCAAAGCCGTAGTCGTAATGCCTATTTTTTGGGTAGCTATGCCCGTTAGGTAAAAAGCACTGACAAAAAGCACGCCCATAGCGGCACTTTGCGGCAACCAATTCCCGATCAGCGGCACCATTTGCGGGAAATTCTGCCAATCACTAAAAAGCAAACCCACTACCGAAACGGTAATATAGTTGAACGTAATGGCCTGCAAAGTCTTGATTTTGAAATGGGTAAAAAAACGGGTAATGACCATCAAAAAGACGAAAAGTACCGCCGTAATCAAAAAATAGATCAAGGTAAAAAGCGTTTAATTTTGGAAAAAAAGGCAATATGCCTTTTGGGGCGGCAAGATAAGCGTTTTATTTCTATATTTTTTCTAAATTTCTGATCCAACGAATCAATTTTTTCTTACCTTTGCCCCTCGAAAAGAGCATTCACGCATTATCACCGACCTTGACCATACACCTAAATACTCAAATTTTGAGTAAGGTTATGCTATCCTCAAAACTTAATCCTACATCAAAGGTCAATGAAAGTAGTCAAATTTGGCGGATCGTCAGTCCAGACGGCTGAACGTATTCGTAATGTAGTTCAAATTGTTAAAAATGACAAATCGATTCGGGCAGTTGTTTGTTCTGCCTTCGGCGGTATCACCGACAAACTCATTAATACTGCCAAACAAGCCGCAAATGCTGACGAAATATACCAAACAAGTTTTCGCGAAATAGAAAAAGCACACCTCGATGCGGCGCGCGAACTGGTTGATGTGAAGCGTCAGAGTGGCGTGTTGGCACAAATCAAAAACACCCTTAACGAACTCGAAGACGTTTTGCAGGGGATTTTCCTTTTGAGGGAATTGAGTGTGCGTACGTTGGATTTTGTATCGAGTTTTGGTGAAAGATTATCGTGCTATATTATCAGCGAAGCGTTCAAAGATTATGGTTTCAATAGCGCCTACCTCGATGCGCGCAAGGTCGTTGTTACGGACGACAATTTTGGTAGTGCCGAAGTTATTTTTGAAATAACCTACGCCAAAATGAAAGAATATTTTGCCCAAAACCCTGCTTTACAGATAGTTACAGGTTTTATTGGGGCTACGCAAAATGGCGTAACGACTACGCTTGGGCGCGGAGGTTCGGACTATTCGGCTTCGCTTTTCGGGGCAGGACTCGATGCCGAAGTGGTCGAGATTTGGACTGACGTAGATGGCGTGATGACTGCCGATCCGCGCAAGGTTTCAAAAGCCTTTTCGATTCCGTTTTTGACCTACGAAGAAGCTATGGAAATGTCGCATTTTGGGGCAAAGGTGATTTATCCGCCTACTATGCTCCCCGCTATGCGCAAAAATATTCCGATCAGTATTCGCAATACCTTTAACCCCTCGTTCGTGGGTTCTTTTGTCCAAAAAGATATTCCTCCTTCGACCAAGCCCGTCAAAGGCATTACTTCAATTTCGCATATTGCCCTTTTGCGTGTGCAAGGCGGCGGTATGGTTGGCGTGGTTGGCGTAGCAGGGCGGCTGTTTAGCAGTTTGGCGCAAGCCCGAATCAATGTCATTTTGATTACACAGGCTTCGTCCGAACACTCGATTAGCTTTGCCGTAAAACCCGATGATGCCCAAAAAGCAAAGGAAAAAATAGAAGCCGAATTTGCTAAAGAAATTCGTGAAGGCTTTGTAGATGAGGTTTTTGTCGAAATGAACCTGTCGATTGTGGCTGTAGTAGGCGAAAATATGCGCCGCGCTTCGGGCGTTGCAGGTAGTATTTTTTCGGCTCTGGGCAAAAATGGGATTAATATTGTTGCCATTGCGCAGGGTTCTTCGGAACTGAATATTTCGACCGTTATTCGCCAAGAGGACGAGGTAAAAGCCTTGCGATCCTTGCACCAAACTTTTTTTCTTTCCGAACCCAAAACCCTCAATTTGTTTGTGGCTGGAGTCGGGCTTATCGGCGGTACTTTGTTAAAACAGTTGGAAGAACAAACGGAATATCTGCTCGAAAACTACCATTTGGAACTCAAAATTGTGGCTTTGGCAAACAGCAAAAAACACCTTTTTCACAAAGAAGGCATTGATTTGAAAAATTGGCGTGAAACTTTGGAAAAAGAAGGCAAAACGGGGCGAATTGACAGTTTTGTAAGCGAAATGTTTGCTTATAATTTTACTAATTCGATCTTTATAGATAACAGCGCCAGTGCGGAAGTTGCGGCTTTTTATCAAAGAATTTTGGAACATAGCATTTCGATTGTTACACCAAATAAAATAGCCTCATCGAGCAGTTATGCCCAATATTTGACTTTGAAAAAAACAGCTAAATCGCACAATGTCAATTACTTATACGAAACCAACGTAGGGGCGGCGCTGCCTGTGATCAGCACTTTGAAGGACTTGGTAGATAGCGGCGACCGCATCAAAAACATCGAAGCGGTGCTTTCGGGTACGCTTTCCTATATTTTCAATACCTTTGATGGCTCAAGTCCGTTTAGTTCGGTGGTCAAAAAAGCCAAAGAATTGGGCTATACCGAACCCGATCCTCGCCAAGACCTGAACGGATCGGACGTGGCTCGCAAAATCCTGATTTTGGCAAGAGAAGCAGGCTACCGAATGGAGTTTGAAGACGTTGAAATTCAGGGTTTTATACCCGAAAACTGTATGCAAGCCGAGTCGGTCGAAGCCTTTTTTGTGGAACTCGAAAAAGCCGATTCGCATTTCGAGATTTTGGCAAAAAAAGCCCAAAACGAAAGCCAAAAATTTCGCTACATTGCCAAGTTCGAAAACGGAAAAGCGGTTTTGTCTTTGCAGTCCGTAGGGCAAAATCACCCCTTTTATTCGCTTTCGGGCAGTGATAATATCATTGCTTTTACAACTTCGCGTTATCCCGAACGCCCTTTGGTGGTCAAGGGAAGCGGAGCAGGGGCAGAAGTAACCGCCGCAGGTGTTTTTTCGGATATTATTCGGATTGGAAATTATTTGTAAAATGTATAGGTGGCTTTAGCCGCCTTTTATACTAAAAACCTTTAGACCTTACGGGCTTTTAAAACCCGTAAGGTTTTGAAAATGAATGTTTTACAAATAATAAAATGTGTAATTTATAAAGGTTTTAGTGTTTCTATCAATGTAATGTGCTTGAATATACTCAATCAAATGTGGTTCTGTAGGGCGAACATTCTTGTTCGCCACAGAAACGAACAAGAACTTCGTTTTACGACCAAAACCAATTTAGTTTGAGTATATATAAAACAAGGCTTTTTTTCATTACTTCTGCAAAAAAAATAAGCCTTTGATAATCAACCCTTTTAAGTTAATTTGCGTATTGTAAGAATAGTTTCTGGCTTCTCAAACAACCATTTCTTACAAACTCTATATGCCATTTTTTTACCATTTTCGCCAATTTTACGCTATTTTATTTGGTTTATGGGCAGTTTTTTTTGCCTTGTTTCCCTTTTCTTTTGCCCAAGCCCAAAATGGAGGAAAACAATATATTTTGAAAATAAAACCCGAAAAACGGTTTTATTTTGAGAATCAAACGGCATGGATTCGTTTCTTGGAAAAACAATTACAAGGGCTTGATAAACAGGCTTTTACGATCCGCCCGCTTTTTCCTAATCCAAAAGCTGTTCTTGAAATTGATTTTTTGTTCGAAATTAATTTTGCAGAAAAGGATTTAAACCAAATTTTGCTTTTAGCCCAAAACCCCGAAATAGCCTATCTCGAAGCCTCGAATTCATATCAACCTGCCAGCAAAAACGCTTATTTGCCCAATGATTCTGCTGTGCAGAATGGCTCGCTTTGGGGACACCGTGTAGCAAAAGTATATGATGCTTGGTCTTTGAGTAAAGGTGATTCCAGTGTGGTCATCGGGATTATAGATTCAGGGTTTGAGATTGATCATGCAGATTTGCAAAAACAAGTAAAATATAATTGGAAAGAAAAATTTGGAAAACCCAATGTTGATGATGATAATAATGGTTTTGAAGATGATTCTTTGGGTTATGATTTTGGGGACAACGATCCTAATGCGCGTTTCGATGGGCTGAATGTAACACATGGAACTCAAGTAGCGGGAGTCGTTTCTGCTACGCCTGATAACCGCATTGGGTCGGCAGGAACAGGGTTTAATTGCCGCTTTATGCCTATCAAAATTTACAACCGAAACACTGTTCCTAATACGGCTCAACTTTGTCAGGCGATCCGTTATGCGGCAGATAATGGTTGTCATATTATTAATATGTCCCTTTTTAGCAGTTTGGGCGTGTTTTCGCAATGTGAACAAGAAGTAATTGATTATGCGGCTTTGCAAAAAAATGTACTTTTGGTAGCTTCAGCGGGTAATGATAAGGCTAATGTGATACATTATCCTGCCTCTTATCAGCACGTACTTTCGGTTAGTTCTTCGAACAGAGAAGACGAACATATTCAACTTGTTCGCAATAAATACATCGATTTGCTTGCTCCTGGTGAAAGGATTTTCACAACTACTTTTCCCAATAAATATGTTCCTGATTTTGGGGAAACTTCTGCCGCAAGTCCCTTCGTAGCGGGTGTGGCAGGTTTGCTCAAAGCCGCTTTTCCGAATTTGACAGGCTTACAAATAGGCGAAATTTTGCGACAAACGGCAAATGATTCGATTTATACAAAATCTAAAAATGCTCCATTTAAGGGACTTTTGGGAAAAGGCAGAATAGACGCTTTGAAAGCCTTTACACACCGAAACGCCTACAGTTCCGTTCGAACGCTTAGCGCACGCTACCAAGATCGGTTTGGGAATTATGCTTTCAGGGACGACACGATTCAGGTTTTTGTCAATTTTAGAAATTATCTGAAACCGACTACCCAAAAACTCAATATTACGATTAGTTCCAATTCTCCTTATGTTACTATTTTACAAAACCAATCTACACTCCGCACTTTAGGGACTTTGGACTCGGCAAGCGTTGAAAAATCCTTTTTGGTGTATTTAAAACCCAATCTTCCAGCTTCAGCAAGGATCGAGTTTGAGCTTCGAATCGAAAATGCAGATTACCAAGATATTGATTTTGTACAAATTGTTACTTCGCCCGAATACATCACTCCACGCCTAAACCAATTAAGTTTGACCGTTGCTTCTAATGGGCGTTTAGGTTTTGCTGACGAGGAAGGGAAAATAGGAGAGGGGCTTAGTTACAAAGGCAATTCGATTTTGCGGGAAGCGGGTTTGGTGATTGGCATTAGCCCAAGCGAAGTACCGAATGTGATTAGAATTAACAACACCCGCAAATCGAACGATTTTAAATACAGTCAAAATATCCGTTATACCGAAAAAGCCCAACAAGAAGCCCAACTCCATTGTTCTTTTGCGGATACAACTCGAACCAAACCTACAGGCTTGCTTATCAACCAGCGGATCAGCGCCCGCATAAATACTCCTCATCACGAATATTTGTTCGTGGATTATGAAATCCAAAATACAAGTTCGCGTCATTTAGACAGCCTTTTTGTAGGTTTTTTCGCCGATTGGAAAATTGGGACAGGGCTAAACAAAGCCGACTGGGACGAAAAAGATAGATTTGGGTATGTCTATGATCCTATAGGCACAACCTATATGGGAATCAAGGTTCTCTGGGACGATTTGGGCTATTATGCTTTTGATAAAGTAGATGTGGGCGGAAATGATATAAACCTAACAACGGATTTTACGCCTTCCAGAAAATACCAAACCATGAGCCGAGGGATTGCCAAAAAACAAGCGGGTTATATGGGTTTTGGAAATGCGGTGGCGCATTTATTATCAGCTAAAATTCAAAATTTGGCGGCAAATGGCAAACAAAAACTTACTTTTATCATAGCGGCAGGGCGAAATTTGGAAACCTTAAGGCAGAACTTGGCAACTGCTGTAGCCTACAGGAATCCGCAAAGTTCGAAAAGCCCTATGCCTGTTTTGCAAACCAATCTTTGTAACAATAATCCAATCACGATTCGCCCAGAGAAAGGCACGAAATTCCGTTTTTATGAAGCAAAAGATTTGGCAAATCCGATCCATATTGGAAATTTTATGACGGTTAGCGCCGCCGACACTGCCAAAATATTTTATGTAAGCAATGCGGATTCGGTTTTGGAAAGCGGATTAGTCAAATATCAATTCAAACTCTATAAACCAAAAGCTCGTTTCGAGTCTTCGGACTTGCTCAATTTGGTAGATTCGACCAGAATGCGCTTTTTCGATAAAAGCACAGGCGCAGTCACATGGTCTTGGAATTTTGGGGACGATTCGGAAGCGGTTTTTAGCAAAAATGCAGTTCATGAATTTAAAAAAGTGGGAAATTATACCGTAAGTTTGACCATTACCGATTCGACAGGTTGTCAAGATATTTTCCAAAAAACAATCCAAGTCAAACACCTTTCTAAAGGTTTTGTACCCATAGTTCCCGCCAAAATAATAGCCTGCCAACATGATACGCTTCGAATCCGCCCTACGAACGGCACAAAATTTCGATTTTTTACCAATTTGAGCGCTAACAAAGCCGTTTTTGAAGGCAGGGAATTTTTGTTGATTGATTCGCAAGTCGATTCTGTTTTTGTGAGCAATTTGGATTCAGCATTTGAGAGTAGCCAAGCCAAAATTGATATTCAAAGAAGCCGTTTTAAGCCCAATTTCAGCACTCGCCCAACGGCGGATACTTTGTTTTTTAGTAATGTCCAATTCCTGCTCGATTCGGCAAGTAGCCGTTTTGCTTTTACGACCGTAGAATGGGATTTTGGTGAAGGTTTTGCGACCGTAAAAGCTACGAATCCGACTTATAAATATCGAAAACAGGGCGTTTATACCGTAACCATGCGAATTTTTGATGTGCAAGGTTGCAAGGCTGAAGTCCAAAAAATATTCAAAGTTGGGCGAAAAAGCCCCTACCCAATTATTCGATCTTTTGCGATCTGTGATTACGATAGTGCCGTAGTTGCTCCGAAAGGCGGTTCGCGCTTTGCCTTTTACCGTTCTTTAGCGCCACTTCTGAAAGTCCATGAAGGCAAATTTTATAAGTTCAAGCCTCAAGAAACCCAAGATTTATGGATTCAAAATTTGGATTCGATAGTCGAAAGTGAGATGAATAAAATCCGAATTACGGTCAATCACCCATCAGTAAATTTCATATTTACCGATCCGAATATTCGAAATCCACGAAATAGTGTAGTTTTCAATGATAATAGCCCGAATGCCGTCAAATGGTCTTGGGATTTTGGGGACGGAAAAATAAGTAATTTGGCATACCCGACTAACACTTATGATCGACAGGGATTTTACAGCGTAGCGCTAACCATGACTGATTGGAACGGCTGTCAAGCCAAAATTAGCAAGGTCGTGAAGGTCGAGGCGGAAAGTCCTGTACCCAAAATTGCCCAGATTATTCCCACTTGCACAGATACTCGAAATGTGCTTGCCCCGCAAGGCGGCAGTTTGTTTCGTTTCTACCAATTTCCTGTGCTTTCTCTGCCCGTTTCCGAAGGAAAAACCTATGATATTGGGCGTTTGACCAGCAATATTACCTATTATGTTACTTGTATAGATTCTCTCATCGAGAGCCGCCCCGCTATTGTGGAGTACCGAGTCCAAAAACTCGAAGCAGGTTTTAGCATGAATACCGAAAGTTTGGATTTGAGAGAAAGTAAAATTTTGGAACTGAAAGCCCAAAAAATGGGCTATAAAGCGTATTTTTGGGATTTTGGGAATGGGACAAGTTCGACTTTGCCCAATCCGACCACCAAATATGAAAACGGTGGAGTGTATACCATTCGGCTGACCGTAACGGATAGCCTCAATTGCCAAGCCTATAGCGAACGAACGCTAACGGTTACGCCTGAACTGCAACCTACGAATCCGAATAGCAAAATTATACTGTACCCAAATCCGAACAATGGTTTTTTCAATGTGGCTTTGGAATTGGGTTTGCCAAAAAAAGCAATTTTTAAAATTTATAATACTTTCGGTGCGGAAATTTGGGCTGGAGAATCAGAAGATTTTGCACAAAAAAAATCATTTTGGTTGAATTTAAGGCGTTTGCCTTCGGGTTTATACGTTTTTTGTGCTTGGCTTGATGGGTATCTTTACAAAACCAATTTTCTCATCGAACAATAAAGTTTATAAATAAAGCTGTAGCATACCCTTTAGGGTGTGCCAATATGTTGATTTTCAAGCTATTAGAAACACCCTAAAGTGCCTTACGCAAATTATTCATAAACGTTAATAAAAAAACCTTGCAGGTTTCGAAAACCTGCAAGGTTAAATAAAGATTTTTAGTCTTTTTTCGGTGTTTCTTCTTTTTTCGTTTCCGTTACGCCTTTGCTTTTGATATAGCGTTCGTTCAGACCCTTCAACACCTCGTCCGTAATATCCGTGCCGTCTTGCGAATAGAGGATTGTACCGCCGCGTGTGTG
>JAAFHK010000060.1 GCA_013297565.1 Cytophagales bacterium | reverse complement strand
TTAAGGTTTTTGAAGGAACAGAAAAAAACACTTTTGATAATGCTTGTGTGGAAGGTATCCGTTCCAATTTTTGTCAATTAACACCTGCGCAATTTGCTGAAAATATCAAAAAAATTAGCATAGAAAATGGTATTTCGGCTGAAAAAGCCCAATATTCGCCCGATAAGGATTTGTGCGTAGAGATGGAAACAGGCACAGGAAAAACCCTTGTGTATATCAAAACCATTTACGAACTCTACGCGCAGTACGGTTTTACCAAATTCATTATCCTTGTTCCTTCTATTGCCATCAGGCAGGGAACTTTAGGTACTTTCAAAACTTTTTCAAGCCAACTGGAACGCATTTGCGGTTTCAAAGTGGCGGCATTTGATTATGACAGTAAAAAACTCGATAAAGTAAGCCATTTTATTCAAGAGCAGAGTCCGCAAGTAATGATTATGACTACGGGGGCTTTTTCTTCGGACGACCGAATTTTGAACCGAACGGAAAGGGAAGATTTGTTTAATAATCTGCCTTACATTGATGCTCTTGCCAAAGTTCGTCCAATCGTATTGATGGACGAGCCACAGGAAGGAATGGATAGCGACAATATGAAAGAACGACTAAAAACACTTTCGGAAGAAGAAAGAAAAGAACGCTATGGCACAAAAGAAAACGGAAGAGAAAAAACTATCTTCAAAACCCTTGACCCGCTTTTCAAAATTCGTTATTCGGCAACCCACAAAACCATAAAAAATTTATTGTATCGGCTTACGCCTTATGACAGCTACAAACAGGGATTGGTAAAAAAAATAGAGGTACTGACCGTAAGCGAAAAAAATGATGAAGCAACCATCAAAATAGAATTGACGGCTACGGAATATGGAAAAGGAAACCCCAAAGCCAAACTAAAAGCATGGAAATTGAAAGCTGGCAAATTTGTTTTTGAAGAAACAACTTGGCTGAAAGTGGGCGATAATTTGGGCGAGAAAACAAATAATCCAAGTTATTTGAACTACAAAATTGAACGGATCAACAAGAGTTTGAAAACAGGAAAATGGAGCATTACGTTTAAGAATGGTGTAGAACTTTTTGAAAAGCAAATAGCGGGAAACGTTGAAAATGTTTGGGCTTTGCAGTTGGAATGGTTAATTCATCGTCATTTTCAAAAAACGCAAAAACTTCTTCCAAAAGGAATCAAGGTTTTGAGTTTGATTTTTATTGACAAAGTTTCGAATTATATGGGCGAAGAACCCAAAATCAAAAATCTTTTTGTGCAGAAATACAAAAGCATTTATCCCGAATACAATGAGGGCAAAATGCCAAGCGATCAACAGATTCAGGCATTGCAAGGCTATTATTTTGCCCAAAACGGAAAAGGGGAGTTTGCCGATAACGAAGGCGGTTTGAAAGAACAAAAGAAAATTTATGAACTGATTTTGCAAAAGAAAGACCAATTATTGACCATTGGCAATTCGGTTGAGTTTGTTTTTTCACATTCGGCTTTGGGCGTGGGTTGGGACAATCCCAATGTTTTCAACATTGCCACTTTGAGCAATTCATATACTGAAATAAAAAAACGCCAAGAAATTGGGCGAGGTTTGCGAATATGCGTAAATCAAGAAGGAAAACGGGTTTATGATGCTTTGAACACCGAAGATGCCGACAGAATAAATCAATTAACCGTTATTCCAAACGAAAGCTATGAAACTTTTGTAACGCAATACCAAACCGAAATTAAGGAAATTTATGGTACGGAAGCAGCAGGAGCAAAAATGGATCATACGCACCAAGGCAAGCCGCAAAATGAAGTAAATTTTAGGCGAAATACGGACGAAACGATTAGCCAAGCATTTAAACGTTTTTGGGCTTCGATGGCTAAAAAAACCAATTATACGGTGGCTTTTGATGAAGAAAGTTTGATCCGAAACTGTATTGAAAGGATTAGTAAAATCGAAATCCCTGACCATGTGTTGGAAGTTTCGAGCTACAGGATTCAGGAAATAAACGAAACAAGTAGGGCAGATATTTTTGGCGGAACGGAAACCTACAAACAAAAAGGAATTTTTACACCTTTGGATTTGACCGCAGAACTTAGCGAAAATACAGGTTTGAGTTACAATACTTTGTTTAGGATTGTAAATGAATTAAGCAATTACAAGGAATGGATTAAAAATCCGCCTCGCTATATTCAAGAAGCGGCTATGATTATCAAAAATATTGAATTGGACGAAATGCTGCGGGGTGTGGATTATGCACCTACGGGCGAAAGTTATCCTTTTGATTTTCAGGATTTTGTGAAAAATATTGCCCATAATGCTTACGTAGAAACGCCCAAAAAAGGGGTTTTTGATAAAATGCTCATAGACAGCGAAGTAGAAAAAGAGTTTATGATAGGCAAAAAAACCTATTCGGATAAATCTGCGCCAATCATAGGGGCTGAAAACGATCCCGAAGTGGTTTGTTTTTTGAAACTGCCGAGTTGGTACAAAATCGACACGCCGATTGGCAAATACGAACCCGATTTTGGGCTGGTCATGAAACGCAAAAGCCTAAAAACAGGCGAAGAAAGCGAATATTACTTCGTAATTGAAACCAAAGGCACAAACGACATTCACGACAAAAAAGCACTCACCGAAAGCGAGGTCTATAAAATACGCTGTGCCATGAAACACTTTGAAGCCTTGGGCGTGGAAATCCATTACAAAGCCCCTATCAAGGAATACCAAAGTTTTAAAACCGAAGCCGATAAAATCGTTTTGTAAAACACCCTTTAGGGTGTTTATAAAATACTTAAAATCAATACTTTACACACCCTAAAGGGCGTGCTACAAAACTTATTAAAATGGAAAACATAAACGACCTGATGCCCTTGAGCCAGGACTGGAACGAGGAAAGACTCGCACAACTGAAAAAACTATTGCCCGATATTTTCAGTAATGAAGGCAAACTCAATATTGATGAACTCAAAAAACTGATCGATCCGCAAAGCGTTTCGGAAACCGAACGTTTCGAGTTTCGTTGGTTTGGCAAAAGTGCCGCCAAACGAAACGCCTACACGCCAAGCAAGGCTACGCTTATCTATGACCAGCAGAGAAGTCTGAACCTGAATTTACAAAATTTTCAGAATGAGCAAAATGAAAAAGAAAATTCTGAAAATTCCGCTAATTCTGAAAATTCAGGTTCAGAAAACATCATTATAGAGGGCGAAAACCTCGAAGTCCTCAAACTTTTGAGCCACAGCTATAGCGAACAGGTCAAGTGTATTTACATCGATCCGCCCTACAACACAGGGAAAGATTTTGTCTATTCGGACAATTATACACAAGACAAAAAAGCCTATTGGGAAGAAAATGGAGTTTTCAAAGATGGCTTAAAAATAGATTCTAATTCCGAATCGGACGGACGCTATCACAGCAATTGGCTCAATATGATGTATAGCCGTTTGCTCATTGCCCGAACCCTTTTGAGGGAAGATGGCGTAATTTTTATCTCGATTGACGACAACGAAGTGCATCATTTAAGGAAACTTTGTGATGAAGTGTTTGGAGAACATAATTTTGTAAGTGATATAATTTGGCACAGTAAATACACTACATCGAATGATGCAAGATATGTTTCAAGACAGCATGAACATATTTTACTGTATGCCAGACAGTTAGATGAGTTTGAAATAGGTTTGTTGGATAGAACTGAAGAAATGGATAATGCCTATAAAAATCCTGATAACGATCCAAATGGGGAGTGGAAAGCAACTCCTTTGCACGCAAAAAGTGGCAACGAAAATAATATCTACACGATTGAATTTCCAAATGGTAAAACTTGGACTCCTCCCAAGGGGCGTTACCCAAGATATTCAAAAACAAGACTCATGGAAATTTATCATGAAGGTGGATTGTATTTTAATAAAAGTGGAGGAATTGATAAAAAAACCTATTTAACAGAAGTAAAACAGGGTAAAACAACAGGTTCTGTTTGGTCTTTTAATGAAGTAGGAAGTTCGCACCAAGCCAATGAACAATTAGCCGATTTGTTAGAAAAAGGAATATTTGACAACCCTAAACCAACAAATTTGCTTAAAACTTGTATCAAAATTGCAAACGGTGAAGATAGTTTAATCCTCGATTTTTTTGGCGGATCAGGCACCACAGGGCAAGCCGTTATGGAACTGAACGAAGAAGATGGCGGCAATCGTAAATTTATTTTGGTTCAAATTCCCGAAGCCACCGACAAAAACAGCGAAACCTACAAAGCAGGTTACACGAAAATTAGCGACATTACCATTGAACGCAACAAAAGGGTTGTGGCGAAATTGATTGGGGAAAGATTAAAAAATAAACAAGAACAAAAAAATAACCTGTTCGATCAAAATGCTGAAAATAATGCCGTTAATCCTGAAAATTCGGCAAATTCAGGTTCAGACAATTTGGGTTTTAGGGTTTTCAAATTAGCAAAATCCAATTTTCCGAGAGTAGAATTTGCCCCTGATCCCGATAAAACGGAGGAGGAAAATATTGTTTTGCTACGAAAATACATTGAGGACAAAGAAGCCCAATTTTATACTTTGTTCAATCGTGAGGAATTATTAACCGAAATTTTGTTGAAAAGAGGCTTTCAATTACACTACAAAACCACGAAACAAGATCAGTTTGATAAAAATGAGGTGCTTTTGGCAAATGATGGCACAAAAGAAACCCTAATTTGCCTCGACAGTGCGGTCGATATGGAAACGGTTAAGTATTTCAAAAAACTTGTCGAGCAGGGAAAGCCTGTAAATCAAGGTTTTATATGTCTTGAACGCGCTTTGGACAGCACAAAAAAATGGAATTTAAAACATTACTTGGGTGATTTGTTTAAGGCTTTTTAGCAAATTTCCAAAAAACGCCTTATTTTTGCCCTGAAAATCCTTACCCAATTCCAATAAATTACCTCAAAAAACCCATGACCACACTCAAAAGAGTTGCTTTGCACGAAACCCACGTTAGTTTGGGTGCTAAAATTATTCCTTTTGCAGGTTTCGAAATGCCCGTTCGCTACAGTTCCGACATCGAAGAACACAATACCGTTCGAAACGGTGTCGGTGTTTTTGATGTGTCGCACATGGGCGAATTTATGATTAGCGGCTCGAAAGCCCTCGAACTTGTCCAAAAAGTAAGTTCCAATGACGCTTTCAAACTCACAGACGGCAAAATTCAATATGCTTGCTTGCCCAACGATCAGGGCGGGATCGTAGATGATATGCTTGTGTATCGTTTTTCGGAAACCGAATATATGCTCGTGGTGAATGCCTCCAACATCGACAAAGATTGGGCATGGATAAGCCAGCAAAACGCCCAAATTGGGGCAGAAATGCAAAATATTTCTGATAATCTTTCCCTTTTTGCCGTTCAGGGCGTAAAAGCTGTGGAAGCCTTGCAAGGTCTTACGGATACGGATTTATCAAAAATTACTTATTATTCCTTCGAAAAAGGCAGTTTTGCGGGAGTCCCCGATGTGATTATTTCGGCAACGGGCTATACAGGAGCAGGCGGTTTTGAGTTGTATGTTCCCAACGAACACGCCCAAACGCTTTGGAATAAACTTTTCGAACATGGCAAGAAATGGGACATAAAACCGATTGGGCTGGGGGCAAGGGACACTTTGCGGCTTGAAATGGGCTATTGCTTGTACGGAAACGACATTAACGACAGGACTTCGCCCCTCGAAGCGGGTTTGGGCTGGATTACCAAATTCACTAAAAACTTCGTTAATTCCGAAAACCTAAAAGCCCAAAAAGAACGAGGCTTAAGCCAAAAATTGGTCGGTTTCGAGATGATAGACAGGGGAATTCCGCGCCAACACTACGAAATTAAAAACGCTTCTGGTGAAAAAATAGGCGAGGTTACTTCGGGTACGCAATCACCCACTTTGAAAAAAGGAATCGGCATGGGTTACGTAAAAAGCGAATATGCTGGGGAAAACACCGAAATTTTTATCGATATTCGCAATACTTTGATCAAGGCACAGGTTATAAAACTGCCTTTTTTGAAACCAACAGTATAGATTTCTAAACCTCACAAGGTTTTCAAAACCTTGTGAGGTTTTCAACAAAAAATACAAAAATGCAAAAAAAAGTATATCATTTGGGAACTTGCACGACTTCCCAAAAAATTATAAAAGGCTTAAATTTGCCTCAATTAGGTGATTTTGTCTATCAGGACATCAAAACTGAAAAAATCACGCCCGATCAATTAGAAGAAATGAGGGCTTTGGCGGGGAGTTATGAGGCGCTTTTTAGCCGCAATGCCCTGAAATATAGGGAATGGAAACTGAAGGAACAGAATTTGGGCGAAGATGAATACAGGGACTATATTTTACAGGAATATACGTTTCTGAAACGACCTACTTTCGTCATAGGAGATAGGATTTTTATAGGAAATAGTCCAAAAAACATCAAAGCTGTATCGGAATATTTGGAGAAGATGGGAAGTTAAAAAGAGTTTTTGTTAAATTACTGTATTTAATCTTAGGACTTACGCATTTTGCTCGTAATTGCTCAAAAATAACATTTTTTTCAAAAAATGTTATTTTTATAAACTCTTGATAATCAAGAACTAACGGTTCTTAAAGAACTGTTAGTTTTAAAAAATGCGTAAGTCCTAAATCTATTATTCCTTTTTTCTTTTATCAAAAATACGAATTTTTTCTGAAAATAAAAAGCCAATCGGGTGAGGATTGGCGGGGGGGATTTTATTATGTTTAGGACTTACTCACGAAATGAACCTTCACTCAAAAATGCCCCAAGAACAATCCCCCCTTTAAAAAGGGGGCAGGGGGATTCATTAAAAAAATGCGTAAGTCCTAATGAATATAAGGCACAGAAAGAATTTCTATCTTGTATTTTCAAGTTTTTTGAAATTGGTTTATATTTGCCTATCGTGTAATTTATACTGTGCGTTTTTTGAATATTAAACCCTAACTCTCCCTCTCAAATGAACAACCCACACAGAATCGTCTTGGCAAGTGATAACTGCGCAGGCGTACACCCCAGAGTCATGCAAGCAATCGCCGAAGCCAATCATGGGCAGGTCAGTTCCTACGGCTACGATCCCTATACCCAAGTGGCTATCCAAGAATTTAAAAAAATATTGGGCGAAAATATTGAAGTGTTATTTGTTTCGAACGGCACAGGGGCAAATGTAACGGCACTTTCGAGTATGATCCAGCCTTTCGAGGCGGTCGTAGCGGCGCAAACTTCGCACCTACACGAGGACGAATGTGGCGCACCCGAACGGATTACAGGTTGCAAATTTATTTCCGTCCCAAGCCAAAACGGAAAAATTACAGTCGATCAAATCCAGCGAACTTTGGTGCGAGTAGGTGATGAACACCGTTCGCAGGTCAGAGTGGTTTCGATTACCCAATCTACCGAATACGGAACGGTTTATACTTTGGAGGAAATTCGGGAAATAGCCGATTTTTGTCATAAAAATCAATTATTTCTTCATGTCGATGGAGCAAGAATTGCCAATGCCGCCGCCGCTTTGGGAGTAGGTTTTCGGGAAATGTTGAGGGATACAGGAGCCGATGCGGTTTCGTTTGGAGCAACCAAAAATGGACTGATGATGGGCGAAGCTATTATTTTTTTTGGAAAAAACCGTTTTCCAAACGCCAAGTATTTTCGCAAGCAAAATATGCAATTAGCCTCCAAAATGCGTTTTCTTTCCGCCCAATTTATTCCCTATTTGGCAGAAAATATTTGGCTTCAAAATGCCGAACACGCCAACCGCATGGCGAAACTTTTTTACCAAAAAGCCAAACACTTGCCCATTACTTTTACCCAAAAAGTTGAGGTAAATGTGGTTTTTGCTATTCTACCGCCCGAAATTATCGAACCTTTGCAAGAAAAATTTTACTTTTATGTTTGGAACGAATACACCAACGAAGTGCGGCTTATGTTCTCTTTCCAAACGACTGAAAAAGAGGTCGAAAAATTGGTTTTGGAACTCGAAAAATTATTGAAATAAACCAAAAATTCTCATTTTTGATCAAAATGGGAATTTTTGTATTTGAAAGTGAGAAGTTTTTAGTTTAGTAAATTGAGCCTTTCGAAAAAAACTTGCTTATAATTTTTTCCAATGGGTAATTGTTTTTTGTTGCTCATTACGACATAATTTTCCTTAATGTAAATATCCTCCACAAAATTTACATTGATAACCACGCCTTTGTGGATTCTGATAAAATCCGTAGGTGGCAGTTTATCGACAATATCCTTCAAGGTCATGCGCAAGAGCCAAGACTTTTCCGGCAGACAGATTTGGCAGTATTTGTCTTCAGATTCTACATACAAAATCTCTTTTGCTCTTATTTTTATCAATTTTTGGTCAGTTTTTACAAAAAAACTGTCCCTTACCAAAATATCCTTGTGTCCTCCTGTCATAGCTAATCCTGTGTTTGCAAAGTTTTCAAAAGCAAGTTCAATACTTCTTTGCAATGCCGCTTCGTCGATGGGCTTTGTCAAGAAAGCATGAGGTTTGGCTTTTTTGGCACGCTGAAAAGTGGCATTGTCATGAAAAGCAGTAATAAAAATAACGGGTACGGCAAAGGAGGATTGCAAAATCTGTTCGGCAAGCTCAATTCCGTCCATACTGCCCGCAATGTTGATGTCGATCAAAGCCAGATCAGGTTTGGTACTCGCAAAAATTCGCAAAAACTCCTCCGAACTCTTGGCAATCGCAATCAATTCATAACCCAATTCGTCTATCAACATTTCTAAGACATTAGCAAAAAGTGCTTCATCTTCTACGGCTAAGATTCTCATAGTGCTTTTTTTTCCAAATTCCCATTACAAAGGAATGAAAACAAAAATGTATTCAGCTAAAAATGTCGTGAAAGGTTAGAAATAAGGAGCAAAAGGTGTTTTTTGGGGTGGAAAGGGTAAGTGTGGGTTTTCGATTTCGTTTTGTTGGGATTGGATTTTTTCTTTCAGAAAGGCGATCTCTTGAGTTTAGGACTTACGCACGAAATAAACCTTTACTCAAAAATACCCCAAGAACAATCCCCCTACCCTGCTTTGAAAAAGGGGGATTGTTTAGGTCTGACATTTGTGCAAATGATAAGTGTTTTTAGTATAGTTTGAAAAAATCGTATCTACATCTGCTTCAAAGGTAAATTAATCACAAAAATAGCGCCTTCGGCACTGTTCCCAATTTGTATATTTCCCTGATGTTTTTCGATAATAGAATGAACTACCGCCAAACCGATTCCTGTGCCTTTTCCTACGGGTTTGGTCGTAAAAAAGGGTTCAAAAATATGCTCAAGGGCTTCATGAGAAATCCCTTTTCCACTATCTTTAATAGAAATTTGGACAAAAGGGAACGCCATTTTCTCCTGAAAAGTATTGTGAATTGGAAAATCGGGGTGTAAAATCTGTTCAGTATTTTCGACATATTGGGTCGCAACCCCAATCTTGCCGTTTGTGCCGCTTGCTTCGATAGCATTGAGCAAAAGATTGATCAAGGCTTGGTTGAGTTGGGCAGGAAAAGCCTCGATAGTAGGCATTTTTTCGCTGTACTGTTTTTCTACCTGAACGTAATTTTTGCTGATCTGCGAATTGAGTAGGAGCAAAGTAGCCTCGATACTTTCGTGCAAATTGGTTTTTTTGAGGTTGTTTTCGTCAAGCCGAGCAAAAATTCGCAAATTTTTCACAATTTCCGCCGTTCGACTGGCGCCTTTGTGAATATCGGCTATGAGCATTGCACTGTCCTGTTTCAGTTCCTCAAAACGCAATAAATAGGTTTCATTTCTTGGATTTTCTTTCAAAATTTGTTCTTCCAAAAGCAAGAAAGTTTCTTGCAAAACCTCTTGCAAAGTTTCCGTTCCTGCCAAGACATAATTGATCGGATTGTTAATTTCGTGCGCCACACCTGCGGTGAGTTGTCCAATCGAAGCCATTTTTTCGGATTGAATCATGTGCGTTTGCACTTTTTGCAGATCAGTGTAAGAGCGCGAAATCTGCTCATTTTTTTCCAAAATTTCTGCCTGTTGTTTGGCTAATTGCTCATTTTGTTTTTTGAAACGTTTGGCGACTTGCCAAGCATAATACACCCCAAAAACCAATAAAACGACCAAGCCAAGCAATAAAAGCAGGCGATTTTGATATTTTCCAAATTCTTCAAGGGTTTGATCCTCCAAGGTTTCTTTTTCTAATTGTACCTTTTCGAGTTCTTTCAAATGTTTGTTTTCGACCGAATCGAGGCGTTGAATGAGCTGTGAAATTTGGCTTAATAAATCTTTAGTGCGTTTGTTTGCCTTAAGGTAGCTTTCATAGTTTTGCTGAAGCATTTTTTGCAATCGAATCAAGTATTGTCGATAATCGGCTTGGATATTTTTATTATTGATCAGTTCGTTGATATTATCCAATTCCGCTTGTAACTCCTCCTGCTGTTGGGCTACCATGTTTTGGCTTTTTTCGAAATCAGTAAGCATTTTCTCCAAACGCTGTTGTGTGGCATCTGTCGAAACAAGCGAATCACCTTTTGGAGTATTTTTTTGCACATTTTTCACCGAATCGCCTGCAATTTGCGTATTTTTTTTATCTTCGTTTGGGACAAAAGGAGAGGGATTTGTATTTTTTAGGTCGACCAAAAAATCTCCGACAGTTGCCTGAAAAAGCAAAGTCAATTCACCATTTGCCTCTGTAAAATACTCAATGCCGTCTATTTTGACTCTGCCTTTTTTGAGAGGTATTCTTTTCTTATTCTGATCAATTTGGTAAAATCTTAATACCAAATTTTTGTCCGTAAAATATACTTTTTCTTGTTTTTGGAATTCGAGTCCCTCAATCGAAATCATGTACGTACCGTCTGTTTCGGCATGAACGCTGTTGTCTTTGACAAGGCTTTTATTGACCAAAAAAACGGCGTTATGCGGATTTACTTTTTTGGAAACCATGATCGAAAACTCGCCCTTCGAATTAGTAATGACAGGCGAACTTTGGGATTTTTGGAGTTGTACTTCCACACCCTTAGCGGGTCTTTTGCTCCTAAAATCATTGACTATTTTTCCTTCCACAAAATGAACCTCCGCATTTTGAGCAAACGAAATGCTTGCCCAAAATGTGAACAGAAAAAAATAAAGTTTTTTGGAAAAAAGCATCAAATGGAAAAATTTAATGGGAACGAAATGTATTATTTTTTCATAAAAAATCAATCAACTAAACTTTTATAATGCCAAAGGCTGTCTTTCATATCTTTTTCGGAAAGCGCAATGTCATAATTGGCTTCTCCAATTCGCTTGAGCAAACTGCCGTTAATGGTTTTTCCCCAATTCTTTTTGTCTTGAGAAGTATAAGAAACAATGATCTCAATTTCGCTTGGGGCAATGAACTGGCGAGGATACAGACTAAGTATAAACCCTTGAATATCAAGTAGTTCTGCTTCAGAAAGAAAGCCTTTTTCCTTTGCAATTTGGCTTTCGCAAATCATGCCAATCGCAATCGCCTCGCCGTGTCGAAGTTTTCGCTTCAAATCCGTATTTTCCAAATAAAAACTTTCGACAGCGTGTCCGATAGTATGCCCAAAATTTAGGATTTTTCGCAAACCTTTTTCGTGCGGGTCTTGATCGACCACTTTCTTTTTTACTTCAATCGAACGGCTCACGATTTGAGTCCAATCCGCATTTCGAATATCAATTTTTTTGATATTTTCCCATTCAGCGGCATCAGCAATGAGGGCGTGTTTGATCATTTCGGCAAAACCCGAACGCAATTCCTCGAAAGGCAAGGTTTTTAGAAAATCAGTATCGATCAAAACATTGACAGGGTTTTGAAAAACGCCGATGTGGTTTTTTAGGTGTTTGAAATCAATGGCTAATTTTCCACCAATGCTCGCATCAACCTGCGCCAAAAGCGTAGTCGGGATATGAATAAAATCAATGCCTCTTTTATAAGTTGCGGCACAAAAACCGCCCATATCGCCAATGACTCCGCCGCCCAGATTGATTAAAAGGGATTTTCGATCAAATTGGAAATCAGTCAATGCTTGCCAGATTTGGGTAGAAGTTTGCAGATTTTTGTGTTCTTCGCCACTCGAAATACTAATAATTTTGTGTTTTGGCAAAAAATTTTGAAGCAAAGGATAACAAAAACGGTGGGTATTTCCATCAACCAAGACCGCAATTTGGCGGTGTGGCAGGGTTTCAAAAAAAGATTTATTGAGTTTTTCGATCCGTAAGTGATCCATTGTTTGTATGTGGTTTTGTCCCCAAAAATAACAATACTTTGCAAACAAAGTGAAATTTTTTACAAAAAAGAGAGAAGAGTTAGCGTAGGATTTACGCATTTTTATAAAATCTTGAAATAAAGCCCAGTCTTAGTGCGTATATGGTGATAAATCTGTGTCAGGTCTGCGCCAATACTGCGAAATGGCTAAGACATATCAAGGACATTAAAAAAAATTCAGAGACATCTTGTCATGTATTCTTTTACTTTTCAGGTGCGATGGCTATTCCGCTTATTTTTCTTGCACCGCAAGCGTTGATTCCTGATCCTGCGGTCAAGTAATCAAAAAATTTTCCTCAAAAAACATAACAATTTGAAGTAAAAATCACACCCGAATTCCCAGCACCAAAATATCGTCCGTTTGTTTTCCAGCCCCTTTCCAAGTTTCTAAAGTTTGTCCCAATATTTGTTCCTGTTCTTCGAGGGGTTTCGTATGAATTTGTTTTAAAAGACTGCGAAACTTGCGAATGGTAAATTTGCCTTCTGTCCCAAACTGATCAGCATAACCATCTGTAAATGAATAGATTAGATCGCCTTTTTCCAAAATAATTCCCTGTTCTATAAATATTTTTTTCTCAAATTGGGAACTACCTATTGGGAAACGATTGCCTTTGTATTCGGTAGGTTCTGTTTTTCCATTTTCAAAAACCCACAAAGGGCGTTTGGCACTTGCCCAAATTAGCTTGGTCATATTTTCAGACTTTGATAGGTTTAGGATCGAAATATCCATACCATCGTTTATTTTACCTGTTTCGCTGTTTTGGCGGAGGGTTTGCAAAAGGCGTAAGTCGAGTTCGATCAGGATTTGGGCAGGTGAGAGGATTTGATCCTTATTAATGATTTGATCCAATAAATTATGAGCAATAACGGTCATAAAAGCCCCTGCAACGCCATGCCCTGTGCAATCAACAATGGCAAGAATGGACTGATGAACGGTAGAAAACCAATAAAAATCACCACTTACTATATCTTTGGGACGAAAAAACACAAAACAATCCAAATGTTTTTGTAAATCTTGTTTTTTAGGAATAATAGCATTTTGGATACGGCGGGCGTAGGTAATAGAAGCCGTCATGTCCTGATTTTTCTTTTCAATAATGCCGTTTTGCTCATTTACGGTCTGCAAAGTCTGCAAAATCTCCTCTTTTTGTTGATGAATCTCCTCATTTTTTTGTAAAATTTGTTCGTTGGCAAAACTTAGTTTTTCGTAGGCTTTGGCTATTTTGATTCTTCCTCTAAAAACAAAAAAGGCAATACCTGCTAACAAAACCACCGCACACAGTGCTACTAAAATAAGATTATTTTTCCGTGTATTTTCTTCCTTATACCGAATTTCCTTTTCTAATTGTTCAGCCTTAAGCAGAGCTACTTCGCCGTTTTTTCGTTCGTATTCAAAGAGTTGTAAGGCATTTTTGGCTAATTCACTTTCTACGCTGTCCCTATAAATTACGTATAAATCATAATATTTATACGAATTTTTATAATTGCCTTGCGAATACAAGACTTTACTCAAAACCTTGTAGGCTTTCGAAATGGTTTCTTTACTTTGACATTCCTCCGCCAGTCGGACAGCTTTTTGGGCTTTAATATGTGCCGAATCAAGTTTTTTTATCTTCAAATCAATATCTGCCAAGAAAAAATAAGCATAAGAAAGTGTTTGAATATCCTCTTGTGATTCGGCGTATTTCAAGCATTTCCTTGCCCAAAATTCGGCTTTATTGAGGTCATTTTGCCGAAAAGCCAAGTCCGATAGGTTAATATAAAGGGTTTGTAGGTCGCTTTTGCGGTATTTTTCGTATAAAGGTTGGGCTTGCTCAAAACAGAAAAGAGCAGAATCATAAGCC
>JAAFHK010000006.1:28791-31169 GCA_013297565.1 Cytophagales bacterium | reverse complement strand
GTCCAAACGGCAAGATTGTCCAATAGACCCAGGCGCAAAACGCCTTCCAAACAAAGAAGCAAGAAATTGAGCATAAAGAAAAACAGTAGCAAATTGATCAATAAATTCTTCCAAAAAGGTTTTTTATTAGAAATTACAGTTTGTTTGACTTGAATATTTTTTCTGTTTTTCATAATTATTGGCATTTAGAAGGTAAAAGATGTCCTACACCTAATTTTTGGGCATTTTCCCACTCTTGACAAGCTCCTATCGAATCCTTTAAAAAGATTTTGACTTTGTATTTTAGTACGCAGATGTCGGGTTGCCAACCTGTATGGGCTAAAGCCTGTGCTTTGTCCAGATCGGCTAAGGCTTCTTTGGCATAGCCCAAATTGCCTTGGGCTTCCGCCCTAATAATATATCCTAAAGCTTCGTTTGGATTTAATTTTAGTACATAATTGGCATCATTTAGGGCTTCTTGAAACCTTTTTGATTGCAAATTGGCTTCTGCCCTTAGCAAATAAGCCGTCAAATTATCAGAATATTTACCAACAGTTTCATTACAAAACTGAATAGTTTTATCCATATTGCCCTCACCAAAAAGGGTGTGAGTAGCCTGCACATTAGCAGTTTGGGGTGGAGAACTACAAGCTAATAGTAGCGATAACAGGCAAAATGATATGAGTTTCATAGAATTAAAGGAAAACCCCAACAAGAAAAGTAAAAAATTAAGTATCACAAGGCAAAGGTATTTATTAATTTTACCAAAAAAGAATTTCTTTGATCTTGAAACCTTTTCAATTCGAAAAGAGTATGCTAAGTATATTAATCGTATAATTACGATAAAAGATTCATCAAAAACCTTATCTTTTAAAATCACTTTAAAAAAACTTTCCTCATGTACATCGAACAACTTTATACGAACTGTTTGGCTGAAGCGGCATATTACATAGAATCTGAAGGTGTAGCCGCCGTTATTGATCCTATTCGCGAGTCAGAACCGTATTTGGAACTTGCCAAAAAAAGAGGCGCTACGATCAAATATATTTTTGAAACCCATTTTCATGCGGATTTCGTGTCAGGACACTTGGATTTGGCTAAAAAAACAGGAGCAACCATAGTGTATGGACCCACCCAAGATGCCAAATTTGAGATTCATGCCGCCCATGACAGCGAAATATTCGAATTGGGAAATATTACGATCAAAGCTATTCATACGCCAGGACACACGCCCGAATCCACTTGTTATCTGCTTTTTGACCAAAATGGAAAAGAATACAGCCTTTTTTCGGGTGATACGCTTTTTGTAGGTGATGTGGGTCGTCCTGATCTGCTTGATGGTGTAATTATTTCGAAAGAAGCCCAATTAAAAAATTTATACGAAACATTGAACAAAAAAATCAAAAGCCTCCCCGATCACGTCATCGTCTATCCTGGACATGGGGCTGGTTCGATGTGCGGAAAAAGCATTGGTAAAGAAAATCAATCGACTATTGGGAATGAAAAGCGCTTCAATTATGCTTTACAAGAGATGAGTTTTGAGAAATTTTCGGAAATCATTTTGGCTGATCAGCTCCCTGCACCCCAATATTTTGTCAAAAATGCCATCATCAACCGCACAGGCTACGAACCCATTGACGAAGTGCTTGCCCGCAACGTTCGCCCTTTGAACCCTACTGAAGCCGAATTGGAAATAGAGAATGGCGCTTTGGTTTTGGACGTTCGAAATGTAGAGGATTTTGAAAAATTATTTGTAAAAGGCGCGATGAATATTGCCCTAAATGGTTCGTATGCTATTTGGGCGGGAACTTTGATCGACATCAAACAGCGTTTGGTGATGGTTACTTATGAAGGAAAAGAAAGAGAATCGATTTTGCGTTTGGCAAGAGTAGGTTATGAAAACGTAGCGGGTTATTTGCAAGGCGGAGCAGAAGCATGGCAAAAAGCAGGCAAAACAACTGACAAAGTGCAAACGATTTTGCCTGCACAATTTGCCGAAATGTTGGAAAAACAAACATTACATATTGTAGATGTTCGCCGCAGCAATGAGTTCAAGGACGGGCATTTGCTTGATGCTCAAAATATTCCTTTGCGTGATTTGCAAAGCCGTTTGTACGAATTGGACAAAAATAAGACTTATTATGTGCATTGTGCAGGCGGCTACCGTTCGATGGTGGCTTCCTCGATCCTCAAAGCAAATGGTTATTCGAATGTAATCAATGTAGATGGTGGTTTTGGGGCGATAAGCAAGGAAAATGTAAAAACGGCTACAGGTCTGGTAGAGGCGTAAAGGTCTGATTTTCATTGTATTAACCCCGAAAGGCTAAAGCCTTTGCGGGGTTTTTTAGTATGTTTTTATACTGGAATATGATGAATTTTTTTGAATAACACTCATACAT